>CAJOOE010000037.1 GCA_905236145.1 uncultured Selenomonadaceae bacterium | reverse complement strand
GCTATGGTACCTGCCATAACGTCCGGTGCAACCGCACCGCCGACAATTTTGCCGGTAATTTGGAGCATTGCATTACAAGAAACGTGCATTACGAAGAATGCGATCATCGCAGCCAAAGCCGCGACTTCCTTCTCCGCCTGTGCCATACCGATTGCAACGCCGACGGCAAAGACAATCGGCAAGTTGCCGAAAATCGTACCGCCCGCCGCACTCATGACGGTCAGCAGAGAGTGGAGAAGTGTGCCCTCGCCGAGTGCGCCTTCCAACCCGTATGTCGCAATAGTCGTCGGATTGGTGAAGGATGCACCCACGCCCAAGAGCAGACCCGCGATCGGCAACACAGCGACCGGGAGCATAAAGCTTCGACCGATACGTTGCAGAACGCTGAAAATCTCGTCTTTCATTTTTTGTCCCTTCCTTTCTCGCGAGAAATTTTTTCGGAGCCAAGACGAATTAACTCCGCTTCAAATCGGAAATAACATACTCCCGATTTGAAAGGGATTATACCTTACAGAGAATTTTTTGGCAAGTTTATTTGAAAGTTTTTCAGATTTTTTCCGGAATATTTATCTGTCCGTCAAAATTTTTTTCGGCAAGTTCTTCCGCAATTTTTTTGAAAATTTCCGCGTCCTCAACCGGATTTAAAATCAAAGTTTCCGCATCTTCCCCCGTCGGATCAAATTGACAAATCGCGGCAAAGTCACAGTATTGACAAGCGTTCTTTTTGCCTTGATAGGGCTTGACTTCGATTTTTCCGCCCAAAATCTCCGCACCGGTCTTTTTCAAAATCTCGCCGACGTAATTCATCAGCAATTTAAATTCTTCAACCGTCTTGACTTTCGAGTCGGTTTTTTTTGCGGAGTTTGCGTGAATTTCCGTGTTGTCGTTTTTCAGTTGAATTTTTATAAAATTCAGAGTTCCGTCAATCTCCTTTATGACTTCCGGATCCGCGAGAACCCAGCCCGGCATTTTCAATTCGTCGGAAATTGCTTTGACGGCATCCTCCGTCGTCTTTACATTTTTTGACGGATATTTCAGGAAATAGTAGAACATTCCCGCCGGAATTTTCCCGGCAACGTCTTTCAATTTGTTTGCGACCATTAAATAAGTCAGCAGTTGTAAATTCAAGCCGTTAAAAATTTCGACAAGGTTTAAATAAGCCTGTCCGGTTTTATAGTCGATTATCATAAAATATTTTCCGTTTTCGCTGAAGTCTATCCTGTCGATCCGTCCGGTAAGTTGCATTTCCGTTTCGCCGATTTTGTAAGTAAGCGGCTCCATTCCGATTTCACCGAAAGCCGATTCAAAAATTTCCGGGTGAAATTCGCTCACCTTGTCCAACTCAATCAAATGTTCCAGCGACTTCACCGCGACTTTTTTTATCCGGCGGAGTTGCTGCTCGTAAGCCTTTGTACTTTTCAAAATATTGTTCTGCACTCGCGGAGCAATTTCGTCAATGATTTTCGTGACGCGGTCGGTTAAATTTTTCCCGTCAACTTTTGCCCACCGGATATTTTCGGATTTGAGCTGTTCGCCGAAACGCCGCATAACGCTGTGCAAAAGGTTTCCGATGTCAAGAGTTTGAACTTTGTACTCCGGACGCTCGCTCAATCTCAAGCCGTATTCCGCAAAATAGCCGAAAGGGCATTGGTTGAAACGCTCAAACTTTGTGACGGAACCACGCATAATTTTTTCCGGTGCGAAAAGTTCGCCGGCTGTTATCGGCGACAAAGTCCTCTCGCCGCCGATAAATTCGATCTCACTTCCCAAATTTTCCAAAACATCAAGCTGAACGGTTTCGATTTTTATTCCGGAAAACATTTTTCTTATACTTTCCAAAATCGGCGACCGGTAAACCCCGTCACCTTTTTCGTCGGCAAGCGGGTAAGAAATTCGCAAATATTCCCTTGCCTGAGTAAGTCCGCGATAGACAAGGAATTTTTCCGCAAAAGCCGTTTCTCTGCCGCCGAGCGAAATTTCCAATTTTCCTTTCCCGCTCAAATTCGTTTCATTCATTTTCAATCTGTCGGAATCGGACAGCAAGCCCTTTTCGCTTGTCTTTCGCGGAAAATCCCCTTCCCCGAAACCGAGAATATAAATCGCCCGCATATTTTGCAGAGAATTTTGATCGAATTGCGAAATCGTGACTTCGTCCAATCCCGGCGGAATCAAGGACATTTCCAAAGCGTCAAGTCCTTCATTGACGATTGCATCAAATTCGCGGGCGGAAATTTTTTCTTCGCCCAAAGCCTCGACAATCTGCTCAAACAAAATTACAACGTCGTCCCAAATTTTCAAATGTTCCTTTGACCCGGCAAGGTTGCCGGATTTTTCTTCAGCCGCAGACATTTCCTCAATTTTCGGATAAACATTCAGCGACTCGATAAAATTGTAAAGTTCTTCGGCAAAATGCCGGACGGTCGATTTTTTCTTCATGCCGTCGGAAAAGTCGGAAAGAGGTTTTATTGCCCGGCGGCGAATTTCGTCAACCTTTTCCGAACGCTCTTTGTCCGGCTC
>CAJOOE010000036.1 GCA_905236145.1 uncultured Selenomonadaceae bacterium | reverse complement strand
GAGGCTTGTGTTGCGGGAGTTTGCGATTGTTGAATTTGCGGTTGTTGAATTTGCGGTTGTTGAATTTCAGGATTTTCGACCGGTAAATTTTCTTCTTCCGGCCGGTCCTGCGTTTCCGGAGGTTCCTCGCTTGAAACTTCTTCCGGTTTACTTTCTTCCGATTCCGAAACTTCTTCCGATTGATTTTCTTCGTTTGAAATTTCTTCCGGTAAATTTTCCTCTTCCGTCGCAATTTCGCCGCCGCCGGTCAAATTTTCTTCCGGTGAAGGTGCGATGACTTCTCCCTCGTCGGTCAAGTTTTCTTCTCCGGAATTTTCGGCGATCGGGACGGGTTCATTGTAAGCCGGCGGCAAATCTTCCTCCGGCTCCTCCAAAATTTCCGCATCCGATTGCGATTCGATTTCCACCGGAGTTTCCGGCTCCTCGTCCGGCGAAACTTCTTTTAACACGTCGTCAAAATTTTTCGGAGTTTCCGGCGGTGAATTTTTTGCCGCCGCGACTTTTTCGGCAAGTTCGTCGGATTGAGTTATTCGCGGAGTTTGTATGTCGTCGATATTTTTTTCCGCCTCTTCAACGCCTTGAGCCGTGCCGCTTGTCTTGTATTTCGACAGGACGGAATTGGGCATAAGTGAAGGTCGCGGAGAAACAAGAGTCGGAGTATCACGCTTTTCCGGCATGGAATCTTCTTCCACTGCGGCGGTAATTTCTATAATATCTCTGCTGCCGAGTCCGAGAACGCCGCCTTCTTTGGATTTTTTGCTGTGCAGGATTACGGCATCTTCGCCGAGTTCGGCTTTCATTGCCGCCATCGCCTCTTTCATCGTGGCGGCTTTAAAAACTTTTATCTGCAACCGGTTTCACCCTTTCTTGACATTACTCTTTGCCGGCACAACGTTTTATAAACAATCTTCAAAAAATTTTCTTGTCGTCGGCATTGTTTCCGGTGATTTCAACTTTGTCGATTTTTCCGCTATTATACTCAAAAACGCTCATCAAGGAAAGTTTTTTTTTCTATTCCAAAATCCGGCGAATTTCCGCGACCGCCTCATCATACATTTGAATCATCTTTTCGTTGTTCGCTTTTATAAATTCGGCTGCGTCTTTGTCATTTTCTCCGGTAACTTTTCGCCCGGCGTCCTCCAAATTTTTTGCAAGTGCGGAAAGTTCGACGGCTCCCAAAGTCAAAGCGGTTGACTTCAAAGAGTGGACGTAAGTCGTATAATCTTTTATGTTTTCCGAATTTAAAGCGTCGAGAATTTCGGCTTGCTTTTTCTCTTTCAAATCCCGGAAAGTTTCCAGGAGATCCCGGTAAATATCCTCAAAACCTCCGCTGCGAGCCAATCCGCTTTTCAAGTCTATCAAGTCGCTTGTCTTGCCGTTGAAAGTCGCGGAATTTTTTTCCAAAGTTTTCGGTGTTTCGATTTTCTTTTCCGAAACTTCTTCCGGACTTAAAATTTTTTCCGGCGGCAAGTATTTTCGGATCATCTTTTCAAAAATATCCGGATTTATCGGCTTGCTTAAATAATCGTCGAACCCTTCTTTTATAAACATTTCTCTTGCACCGCTTACCGCATTTGCCGTCAGAGCTATGAAGGGGGAATTTTTGCAGAAATTATTTTCTTCATTTTCCGCCAAATGCAAAGTTTCTGTTCCGTCAATTCCCGGCATCATGTGGTCAAGGAAAACAATGTCAAATTTTTCCTTCCGGATTTTATCCAGACATTCATATCCGCTCTTGCAAGTCGCAATTTGAATTTTTGTATCTTTCAGCAATCCCGCCGCAACTTTCAAATTCAGTTCGTTGTCGTCCACTATTAAAATTTTCGCGTCCGGAGCGACGAAGGAAACTTTGTAATCTTCTCTTTCCGACCGGTGGAGTTCAAGTTTTTCCGCATAATCGCCGACCGGATCTTCCTTGATGATTCTTTGCGGCAAAGTCACGGTAAAGATTGAGCCTTCGCCGTAAATGCTGTTCACGTCAATCTTTCCCTTCATCGACCTGACCAAGCTGTAAGTTATGGCAAGCCCCAATCCGGTACCTTCAATGTTTTGATTTTTCTCCATATCGAAACGCTTAAATTCGCCGAAAAGATTTTTCAAATCCTCGGACTTGATTCCCATTCCGGTATCTTTTACCGAAATTTTCAGGACAAAATTTTTTTTGTCTGTTCTCTCGCCGCCCACATTGAAAGTAACTGTTCCCTCTTGAGTATATTTTACGGCGTTTGTCAAAAAGTTTGTGATTATTTGGCGAACACGGACGACATCGCCGGAGAGGACTTCCGGCAAATTTTTGTCCACATTTATTTCAAAGTTTAAATTCTTTTCTGCCGCACGGGGACGAATCATTGAAACGGTGTCGCTTATCAGGGAAGTTGTTGCGTATTCGACCGGGACAATTTCAAGTTTTCCCGCCTCAATCTTGCTGAAATCCAAAATATCGTTTATCAGACTCAAAAGCGTATCGCCGGCAGATGCGGCGGATTGAGCGTAAGCCTTTATACTTTCGTCGCCGGTTTCGCGAATGATCATTTCATTCATTCCGATAATTGCGTTAATCGGTGTACGAATCTCGTGTGACATATTCGCCAGGAAATTGCTTTTCGCCTTATTCGCACTTTCCGCAGCCGACCAAGCTCTTTCCAAATTGTCGCGTTCGGACGCTTTGATTTGAATACGGAAAAGATAAACGCAAGCCAGAGCGAAAAGGAAAATCATCAGAGCGATTGTGGAAACGACTATTTGATGAGCCTCCGCAATTTCTCCGACCAAAGACTGCCAGGAAACATATCCGAAAAGTATGCAATTTGTTTTCGGGATATTCGCACCGAAAATAAAATATCTTCCGATTGTATTGCCGGTTACTCCCATCGCGTCCGCTTTTTCCGTTTCAAGTGAATAATTTATCTCGGAAAATCCCCGCCGAATTTGCGGATCGGAAAAAATTTTTTTCTCCTCGTCCGTGTAACCGTAATTGTCCGAAAGGTAAATCGTCTTTTCGGAAATAAAAGTCCGCCCGGATTTTTCGTAAGTGTTGAAACCGAAAATATAGGGTACGGATTCCGCATCAAAAAATTTATAGATCGCGGCGGTAACTTTTCCGTTCGTATAAACAGGGACAAGGAAAGTGAGTCCGTAACCGGACTGATAACTTACAATTTCCCTGCCGTTTAAAACTTCTTCACTCTGCCAAAAAAGTCTTTTGTCGAAATTTGCCGGATTTTTTTCGTCGCCGGAAAATCTGATGATACCGACTTCCGGATTTGCCCAATGAGATTTTTTGATTTCCTCAAACAGGACGGGAGCGACTTCCGGATTTTTTTCTATAACTTTTGCGGCAAGGTTTAAATCTTTAAAGCCGATTCTTATTCTTTCGCCCGCCGTAACAGAATAAGACAGGGTTTGTTTGATGACCAATTTTTCGACTGCGGAAGTGAGAAGTCGGTCGATTGTATCTTGAAACAGCCAGCCCGTTCCGATTGCAAGCAAAATCATTCCGATGATTGCCGCAATAATTTTTAATTTTAATTTCTGCATCTTGTCAAAATCTCCAAATTCGTCCAAAAAACTCACCGCCTTTATCCGGGATTGTAAGTGGAAAACAAAGAGCGTGAAATTTTTCTGCGTCGTAAATTTTAAATCCGGTTTGAAGTTTGCAACTTCGTCTTGCTTTGTCGAAAAAACTTATTCGGCAAAATTTTTCTTTATTCCTTCACCGGTCAAGCCGGACGCGAAATAATTTTGCCGGACAAAAAAACTCCGACCGAAGTCGGAGCCGGTAAAATTATTTTTGAGTCAATCGACTTTAATGCCTTTGACCGCAAGTCTTGCCTTGGCTCTCGCCAAAGCATTTTCTGCACGTCGAATGTCAATTTCGCCGTAATCTTTTGAATGACTTTGATAAGCCGCAATTCTGTCGGACGCTCTTTTATAAGCCGCCTTTGCTCTTTCGACGTCTATTGCGTCCTCAAGTTCCGCCGCGTTTGCCAAAACCGTGATCAATTCCGGCGTAACTTCCATAAATCCGCCGCCGACGGCAATTTGAATTTCGCCGCCTTCGGCTTTGACACGCATTACATGAGGGACAAGTTCCGTCAAAAGTCTTGCGTGGCGGGGCAAAATTCCGAGTTCGCCGGCGATTGAGCGGACAATCAGCATATTTATGTCGTTTGCGTAAATTTCTCCTCGCAGGGGACTCACTATCTCAAGTCGGATTGTTGACATAAAAATCAAGCCTCCTTGATCTTCTCCGCCTTCGCGACAGCCTCGTCAATATTTCCGACCATGTAGAAAGCATTTTCCGGAAGTTCGTCGTATTTGCCTGAAAGAATTTCCTTGAATCCGCGAATCGTTTCTTTGAGCGGAACATATTTTCCCGGAGAACCGGTAAAGACTTCCGCAACCGCGAACGGCTGAGAGAGGAAACGCTGAATTTTTCTTGCACGGGAAACGGTGAGTTTGTCGTCTTCGGAAAGTTCTTCCATACCCAAAATTGCGATGATGTCCTGCAATTCCTTGTATTTCTGCAAAACCGCCTGCACTCCGCGAGCGACTTCATAATGTTCCTGACCGATGACGTGCGGATCCAAAATTCGGCTTGTCGAATCCAGAGGATCGACCGCCGGATAAATTCCAAGCTCCGCAATCTGACGGCTCAAAACGGTTGTCGCGTCCAAGTGAGTAAATGTTGCAGCCGGAGCCGGGTCGGTCAAGTCGTCAGCCGGAACGTAAACCGCCTGAACGGAAGTTATGGAACCTTTCTTTGTCGAAGTGATACGCTCCTGCAACGCGCCGATGTCCGTTGAAAGTGTCGGCTGGTAACCGACGGCGGACGGCATACGTCCGAGAAG
>CAJOOE010000035.1 GCA_905236145.1 uncultured Selenomonadaceae bacterium | reverse complement strand
AGAAAATTACTCTGCTTGTCGATATTGCTTACATTGACTTTGCGGGAGAAAAAAATTCGACGCGGGCATTTTTCAAAAAATTCTCCGCTCTTCCGGAAAATGTTCTCGTCCTCGTCGCTTACAGTATGTCCAAAAGTTACACGCTGTACGGACAGAGAACCGGCGCATTGATTGCAATTTCTTCAAGCAAAGACGTTATAGAGGAATTTAAGGACGTGAACAAATGGTCGGGACGTGCGACTTGGTCAAACATAAATCGCGGAGCACAGGAACTTTTGACACGCCTGAAGGAAAATCCGGAAATTGAAAAGCAATACGAAAAGGAACGCGGCGAACTTTATCAAACCGTTCAGAAACGCGGCGAACTTTTCGTAAAAGAGGCGGCGGAGTGTAATTTGAAAATCGTTCCTTACAAAGGCGGATTTTTTATCGCGGTGCCTGCGGAAAATCCGGCGGCGGTCTGCAACGAACTTCACAAAGATTTGGTTTTTGCGGTGCCTTTGAAACTCGGAATAAGAGTGGCGGCGTGTTCGGTTTCCTTTGAAAAAATGCACGGCGTTGCGGCGAAAATAAAAAAGGCGTTTGAGGCGGTCAAGTAGGGATTTTTCAGGGAATCGGGGAATCAGAAAATCTTTTTGTCAAAAAGGATAAAGTATGCTGCAAGATATAACTTTGGGACAATTTTTTCCGGGAGATTCGATAATTCACAAATTGGATCCGCGAACGAAAATTATATTGCTGTTCGTTCTTATGATTTTGATTTTTTTGGCGGACGGAGTACCGGCTTACTGTCTGCTTATTTTTTTCACCTGTGCGACGGTCGCCGTTTCAAAAGTCCCGCCGCTCACGGTTTTAAAATCTCTGAAACCTTTGACTTGGATAATTCTTTTCACGCTGATAATTCATTTCGTAAGTCACGCGGGAGAAGAAATTGCAAAAATTTGGATTTTCACGATAACTGAGGAAGGTGTTGAGTTCGGAATTTTAATCAGCTTGCGACTGATACTTCTGATAATTTTGTCAAGCCTGCTGACCTTCACCACTTCGCCCATACAACTCACCGACGCGACGGAAAAAATTTTGTCACCGCTCGCGAAATTCGGATTGCCGGCTCACGAACTCGCAATGATGATGACGATAGCCTTGCGATTTGTCCCGACTTTGATAGAAGAAACGGATAAAATTATCAAGGCTCAAAAATCTCGCGGAGCCGACTTTGAAACGGGAAATATTTTCAAGAGAATGAAAGCGATGGTTCCGATATTGGTTCCGCTTTTTCTGTCAAGTTTTCGCCGTGCAGACGATCTTGCAACGGCTATGGAGGCAAGATGTTATCGCGGGGGAACGGGCAGGACGCACATGAAAGAGTTGAAATTTAAAAGCCGGGATTTTGAGGCGGCGGGAATTGTTGCAGGAATTTTTGCGGCGGTATTCTTCCTCGATTCGATATTTCCGGCGACGGCATAAAAAATATCCGGAAGTCCGAAAAACTCCCGGATATTTTTTTGTGCTTTTATTCCGTGAACAAAATTATTTGACGCTGTCCGCACCGCGTTTTTTGTGATTTTTTTCTTCGCGAATGTTTTGGGCTATGTCGATAAACAATCTGCCGTCAAGATGATCCGTTTCGTGTTGAATACAGCGAGCCAAAAGACCTTCCGCCTCAAGTTCCTTGATTTTTCCGTAACGCGTCAAATACTGCAAGACGATTTTTTCCGCCCGTTCGACTTCGCCGTAAATATCCGGACAGGACAGGCAACCTTCCGTATCGACCGCCGACCCTTCCCGGTAAATAATGACCGGATTTAAAATATCGTAACGCTTTTTGTTGACATCGACGACTATTGCCCGGATCGATTCGCCGATTTGCGGGGCGGCAATTCCCACGCCGTCATTTGCGTACATTGTTTCTGCCATATCGTCCAAAAGTTTTTTTGTTTTCTTGGTAATTTTTGTAATCTCAACGCATTTCTGTTTCAAAACCGGATCGCCGGCTTTTTTTATTTCCAACAAGCTCATTTAATATCAATTCCATTCCTCAAAACAAATTTTGATTTCAGATTTTCATACCTCGACTATAATCGGCAAGATCATGGGACGACGACGCGTCTGCTCGAAAAGATAATCCGCCAGAGCGTCCTTCAAAGTCATTTTTATTGTCGTCCAATCGTAAATTTCTTCTTCTTCGCAAGCCTTCATCGCCCGCATTACTCTTGACCTTGCCTGCACCATAAGCTCCTCGGATTCGCGAACATAGACGAATCCGCGAGAAACTATATCCGGGCCGGAAAGAACTTTTCCGGTTTCCCTGCTCATTGTGACGACGATAACGACCATTCCGTCCTGCGACAGTTGCCGGCGATCTTTCAAAACTATGTTGCCGACATCGCCGACACCCAGCCCGTCAATCATCACCACGCCGGAATCAATCCTGCCGGCGATTTTTCCGGAATTGCGGTTAAATTCAAAGACCGTCCCGTTTTCGCCGACCAAAATATTTTCTCGCGGCATACCCAATTCTTCGGCAATTTTGGCGTGAGCAAAAAGATGATGTATTTCTCCGTGAACGGGAATAAAAAATTTCGGACGAAGTAAATTGTGCATAAGTTTAAGTTCTTCGCGTGATGCATGACCGGAAACGTGGATACCGTCTGCACGATTATGTACCACGCGGGCACCGAGCCGCAAAAGATTATCGACTGTTTTTGCGACAAGTTTTTCGTTGCCGGGAATGGGAGTTGCCGAGATGATGACGGTATCGCCCTGAATTATATCGACCTGCCGGTGATCCGACATTGCCATTCTTGTGAGAGCACTCATCGGTTCGCCCTGACTGCCGGTCGTTATTATTACAATTTTGTGGGCCGGATAATTTACAATATCTTCGACATCAACTATAGTCCCTTCCGGAGCATGAATATATCCGAGTTCCAAAGAAATGTTTACGACGTTTACCATACTCCTGCCCAAAATGGCAACTTTGCGTTTGTATTTGACAGCCATATCGACTGCTTGCTGTATCCTGTGGACGTTGGAAGAAAAAGTTGCAATAATTATTCTGCCTTCCGCTTTTTGAAATTCTCTGTCGAAAGCCGCACCGACCGATTTTTCGCTGGGCGTATGTCCTTCGCGTTCGGAATTTGTGGAATCCGCCATCATAAGGAGAACGCCTTTATTCCCCAAGTCTGCAAGTCTGCGGAAATCCGTCATCTTTCCGTCAATCGGCGTGTAATCAAATTTAAAGTCGCCGGTGTGGACAACCATACCGACCGGAGTTCTGATTGACAGTGCGACGGAATCCGGAATTGAGTGATTGACGCGAATAAATCCGACGCTGAAACAACCCAAATTTATAATGTCGCCGGCGGAAACTTCGTACAAATTTCCGGAATCAACGCCGGTTTCCTGAAGTCTGCCCTTTAAAATTCCGAGTGTCAAAGGCGTACCGTAAACCGGCACGGTGATATTCTTCATCATGTAGGGAAGCGCACCGATGTGATCTTCGTGTCCGTGCGTTAAAATTATCGCTCTCAAACATTCCTTGTTTTCCAAAACGTATGTATAGTCCGGGATAACCAAGTCCACGCCGAGCATATCATTTTCCGGAAACATAAGACCGGAATCAATCAAAATCATCTCCGTACCCCAGCGGACGACGGTCATATTTTTTCCTATTTCTCCGAGACCGCCGAGCGGAATAATTTGCAATTTTGTATCACGATGATTGTATCTCAAATTTAAAACCTCCGTTTTTTCTCAAAAGCATTGCCTCCCGAAAAAAATCTTTTCGCGTTCGATAAATTTTTTGCTGTCCGACCAATAACTGCTTTGAGCATTTTACCGGTTATGTTCGACAAATGCAAACAAAATTTAAAGCAGAAGGCTTTGCGGAAAAAATTTTTGCAGGGAAATTTTGAAATCGGCAGAAAAGGAAGGGGCAGAAACGAATTTTTTAAAGACGGACAAAATATAAACAAAAATTTTCAATAAATTTTACGGAAACGATATTTTGAGAGGAGAATTTTTTTAATGGCAAAAGCGAAAAAGAAAGACATTAACGCAGAGATGGGATTGAACGAACAGACTCCCCGCGAGATAGTCGAAGAACTCAACAAGCACATTGTCGGACAGAATGACGCGAAACGTTCCGTTGCGATAGCTTTGAGAAATCGTTGGAGAAGTCGCAGACTTCCGGACGAAATGCGTGACGACGTAATCCCGAAAAATATTTTGATGATAGGCTCCACCGGCGTCGGCAAAACCGAAATTGCCCGCCGCCTTGCAAAACTTGTAAAGGCTCCTTTTATAAAAGTCGAGGCCACAAAATTTACCGAAGTCGGCTACGTCGGTCGCGATGTCGAATCAATAATAAGAGATCTGGTGCAGACTTCCGTCCGCATGGTTCGTCAACAGCGTACCGAAGAAGTCAAGGAAAAAGCGGCGGAAAATGCAACGGAAAGACTTTTGGATATTCTTGTCCCGGAACCGCGTCGCTCAACAAATCCCCTCGGAAAACTCTTCGGAAATGCGGAAGAATCGGACGAGCCGAAAAAAGTTCCGGCTGAAGAAGGCAAAACTTCCGGACGCGATTTTGTCAAAAAGCGTCTTTTGAGCGGCAAACTTGAGGACGAAATTATAGAGTTGGAAGTTGCGGATCATGCAAAGCCGATGGTCGGAATGTTCTCCGGCTCCAGTCTTGAAGGTATGGGCGACAATCTTCAAGATATGATAAGCAGCGTAATGCCCAAGCGTATGCGTAAAAGAAAAGTCACGGTTGAGGCGGCACGGAAAATTTTGGAGCAGGAAGAGGCGGAAAAACTTATAGACATGGAGGAAGTTGCGGAGGCGGCAGTCGAACTTGCCGAACGCAGCGGAATCGTATTTTTGGACGAAATAGACAAAGTAGCGGTAAAAGGTTCAAGCTCCGGTCCGGACGTAAGCCGGGAAGGTGTTCAACGCGATATTTTGCCGATTGTCGAAGGTTCGACGGTCATGACGAAATACGGCCCGGTCAAGACGGATTATATTCTGTTTATCGCGGCGGGAGCATTCCACACGGCGAAACCTTCAGACTTGATCCCGGAATTGCAGGGACGTTTCCCCATTCGCGTCGAATTGAAATCTCTGCAAAAAGAGGACTTCGAGAAAATTTTGACCGAGCCGCAAAACGCACTCATAAAACAATACAAAGAATTGTTGAAAACCGAAGGAATTACGCTTGAATTTCAAGAGGACGCGATAGAGAGAGTCGCGGAAATGGCTTACGACGTAAACGAGCAGTCTGAGGACATCGGAGCGCGCAGACTTCACACTTTGCTTGAAAAATTGCTTGAAGAAGTTTCCTTTAACGCACCGGACATGGTGAAGGAAGGAAAGACGGAAGTCAGCATAAATGCGGAATACGTCGATACAAGACTGAAAGAAATTGCAAAGAATCGCGATTTGTCACAGTTCATTTTGTGAAAAATTTTTTGCCGAATCGAAACAACGAAATTAAAAAGGGAAGTCCGCAAATTTTCCGCAGACTTCCCGAATTTTTTTATTTCCCGTCGAATTCAAATATTCGCCTCAACGTCATATTTTGCAAAGACTTTCAAAATTTCGCCGAGTTTTGTTTTTTTCGGATCATAGTCAATCGTCGTTTCTCCGTCGTGAGCGTGAATGTGAACATACATTACGCCGGGCAAACCGAGCAAATTTTTTTCGACTTCTTTTGCGGAATTTTCCGTGTAACCTTCCGCATTAAACTGCAGACGATTGTTTCCGTTGTTTTCACCGCAACCACATTCCATACACATAATTTTTTTCTTCCTTTCAAAAAATTTTTTCTTTACGCTTATTTGATTGAATTGAGTCTGTCGGCGATTGTTTGAGCGTCCTCATCACCTTCCGCCGGCGTAATTATCGGCTGATTGCCGAGCATAACGGTTCCGTTCTGCACGGTCGCCGCCTTTTTGTCTTGTCCCCTGTGAAAAGCCGTCGCCAAATTTCCGAGAACAAAGCAGGCACGTTCCGGACCGGACATTGAATTTGCCGGAGCGACTATTATAAAATGCTTTTTGTTTATCGTTATCGCTCCGTCCTTTTCCGAAACTTTGTTGCCGCTGTAAGCGTAAAGTTTTTTCAAATAATTGTCGCGGCGTTTGTCGCTGTCCGGGTGATCCGAAGGATTGAGGAGAGAGGAAAGTCCGTTGCTGCGTTGTTTTTCCTTGTCGCCCATAAGATCCACAAATCTCTGCATTACCGCCGCACAGGCTCCCGGATTGTATTGAGTATGCAAAATGTAATCGAAGGCAAGGTTATCCGCCTCCGTCTCAAATTTTCTGCTGCCGTGAGCTATCGACTGTTGCAAAGCAATGTTTCCGGCAAGATTCGCGGCAATCCCGGCAAGGTTTCCGCCGGCACCGGCGGCGGTAACGCCGATTTGAGCCATTGTCTGTTTGTCAAGATTTTTCATTACCGACTTGGCGGCGTGATTGCTCTGCCCGTGTCCCATTTCATGACCGACGATCGCGGCAATTTCGTCATCATTCGGCATATTTGCGAAAGTGCCGGCATTTACCAGCATTATACGCCCCAAAGCACAAGCGGCATTTATACTTTCGTCAGCCGAAACAAAATACAAATACGGCTTGTCTCGGACGGTCGGATCCACCTTCGCGACTGCGTCGGTAAGATTTTTCATGAGAGTATTGAGCCGGGAATTGTAGCCGGAATTTGTATTGACTCCCTGCTTTTCGCGAAAAAGCTGATACAGAGATTGACGACCTTCCTCCGTGTTGCTCAAGCGGTCAATTTCTTTTTTCAATGCCTTACGCTGTGCGCTCGCCGACGCTATCGTCGCTCCGATATTTATTGCCTCGCTCAAAAATGCCTCTGCGGGCTGAACGGGCATTGCCAAAGTTGCGGCAACAGTCGCCCCGGTTATTGCGGCGGCAATTTTTTTTGTAAAAATTTTAAATTTCATTTTCAATGTCCCACCTTTTTTTGTTTGTCGGTGTGTCAGGAATTATGCTGACGCTCTGACGCCCCGGTTACCTAAATTTTCCAAAGTCGAATGAAGGCGTTTGAAAGACTCCTCCCGCCCGAGCAGATAAAGAATTTCTATAACGCCGCCCGGAGTGACTTTTTGACCGGAAAGACCGATTCGCAAAGGCCACATTACCGTGCCGACTTTCAAGCCGGATTTTTCGGTAAAATCGGAAACTGCGGAGGTAAGTTCTTCGACCGTCCAATTTTCTGCTTTTTCCAAAACCGGCAGAGCCGCCGAAATAATTTCCGCAGATTTCTCCGGAGTGATTTTATTCCGCTTGTTTGTGTAAAGTTCAATGTCGAACGCCGGCATAATTTGCAAAAACTTAATCATCTCCGGAATTTCGTTCAATTTCGCCACGCGAGTTTTCAAAAGTCCGGCAAGATAATTTTTCTTGGAATTTAAATTTTCGTCGAGTTCGCCGAAAAATTTATCCGCTCTTTCGACAAATTCTTCGTCGCTCATCGCCTTCAAATATTCGCCGTTCATCCAGTCAAGTTTGTTGTAATCGAAAACCGCCGGAGATTTACTCAAGCCGTCCAAGCTGAAAATTTCGATAAGTTCTTCCATAGAAAAAATTTCTTGATTGGTTGTCTTGGGATTCCAGCCGAGCAGGACGACGTAATTTGTTATTGCCTCCGGCAAATATCCCGTTTCTATCAGATCGTTAAAGCCGGTCGCCCCGTGTCGCTTGCTGAGTTTTGAAACGGTACCGTCCTCAGCCTTGCCCATAACCGGAGCCAAGTGAATGAAAGTCGGAAGTTCCCAGCCGAAAAATTCATAGAGAAGGACGTGCTTGGGTGCGGAAGTGATAAACTCCGTCCCGCGAATGACGTGGCTTATTTCCATGAGGTGATCGTCAATCACGTTTGCAAAATTGTAAGTCGGCATACCGTCCCTTTTCAAAAGTACCTGATCTTCAAGTTCGGTGTTTGAAATTGTGATGTTGCCGTGCAGAACGTCAAAGAAAGTCGTTTCACCGGCAAGCGGCATTTTCTGACGAATGACATAAGGCTTGCCTTCCGCAAGATTTTTTTCTGTCTCTTCCGGGGAAAGATCTCTGCAGTGACGATTGTAGCCGCCGAATTTTTTCTCCTCGCCGGTCGAAGTTTCTTCCTGCTCCTCATTGTCGCAAAAACAGCGGTAAGCGTGTCCGCTCTCAATCAACTTTTCGGCGTACTCTTTGTAAATACTCATTCGCTCACTCTGAACATAAGGAGCGAATTTCCCGCCCTGATGCGGGCCTTCGTCCGGAATAATTTTTGCGGCGGCAAGTGTGCGTTCGATAAATTCCACCGCGTCGGAAACATATCTGGCACGGTCGGTATCCTCTATACGCAAAATAAAATCGCCGCCTTTCGACTTTGCAAAAAGGTAGGCATAAAGAGCCGTTCTCAAATTTCCTATGTGCATATATCCGGTGGGACTCGGTGCAAATCTTGTACGAATTTTATTCAAAATATCTCCTCCAAAATTATTTTTAAATCGCGGGTAAATTCGGCGGTAAATCGCGTTTATCCTTCAACAATAACATTTTTGTATCAAACCGTGTTAAAACGTGTTAAACGACGCTGAAATATTTCGATTTTTCCGTGTGGTTTTCGACAGTTTCAAATTTTTTTAAAAAACAAAAAAACTTTTATATAAAAAATGACGGGGAATCCCGCCATAACGGAGCCTTATTTAATCGTAACGGATACGGTCAATCCATTCTTGTACCGTCTGCCGTTCGTGTTCGATTTTTATTTTCCGTTTTTCGCTCATAATCTTCAACCCCTTCAACAAAAAAAACGCCGGAGCGGTCAAATATTCAAAAACGGTAGTTTATTCCGCATTGTTTTAAAATTTCGTTTGCGGTATGGCGGGATTTAATTTTCCCGTCAACGGTAACATTTCGGTCGGTAATCGGGCTGTACCAAATATCATGATCGCCTTTGCCGTGCCGGACAAATTTGCAACAGTTATCAATCAATATGATTCTGACTTTCTTTTCATATTCAGCCATTATGCAAACACCGCACTTTCGCGACGGAGGCAAGAAAATTGAAAGGCGGATTTTTTCTGCAAGCCGTTTAATTCGATAAGTTCCGGAGCAGCTTTAAGTGCTTTTTGAATTGCCGTATCTGCAGTTTCGGCTTCAAGAACCAATCCCGGGATTTCTTCACTTGTCGCAATCCAAACTTTGGCTTCATTGTCCCAAACAAGCCGGATATCATAATCTTCATTCATCGCTAATCCCTCCCTGAGCCGATTTTACCGGGTCAATGCCAAGCCGTCAAGGAATCTCCAACTTCTTCAACAAAAAAGCCGCCGGAGCGGTCAAGTTTTCAGTTCAAATTTTTTAAAAGCAGTGAAACGAAATCAATAATTTCGGAATCGTCCGGGATTCTTTCACCGTCTTTTTTCGAGTAGATTGTCAACAGGTAAACTTTTTTGTCAATAACGACATAATAGATAACCTTGAAGCCGTTTGACTTGCCGAAATTGGCAGATTTATTTTCAAGCCGTACTTTATAAGCGGCTGTGTTTTCCGGAAGTTTCAAGCCGGGTATTCTGTCGCCGGGAAGTTCGCCGTTTCCAAGTTTTTTAATAAGTTTTTCGATTGTTTCCGGCAACTTGAAATACTTTTTTTCTTGACATAGAACTTGAGATCTTTATCAAAAAAGGTGTTCGTTCTACAATCATACAATCGCCGCCTTTTCTTCGGCTATTTCCTTTTCCAATTCGGCTTTAAATTCTTCCCAGCTTTGTCCTTTAAGTTCGCCGCGCTCCATAAGCCGTACTTCACAAAATGCATCAAGCAATGCGTCCTGCAAAGGAATTGTATCGGGGTCGCGCAATTCTTCTTCATTCATTTTAAATCCCTCCCGACCCTCCCGGAGCCGATTTTACCGGGTCAATGCCAAGCCGTCAAGAAATCTCCAACTCCTTCAACAAAAAACCGCCGGAGCGGTCAAATATTCAATTTCGGTTTTTCAAGCGGATTTTGATTCCGATTTATCTTCCGGAAAAAGATTTACACCGGGATTTAATTTTTTCCATTGCGGCAATTCGT
>CAJOOE010000034.1 GCA_905236145.1 uncultured Selenomonadaceae bacterium | reverse complement strand
CCGTTCGCCGGAATTTCTCCCGGCAGTCAAAAAAATTAACCTTCGTTCGACTTTACGCCACCAATCGCAAAATCAAACTTTCCGAAATAAAAAATGTTACAACTTGTTTTCGGGAGAGCCGCCGCTCCCCGCAAAAAAATTTTTGAATCACTCTCGCCGGTTTTAATCTTTCCGGAAAACTTTTTTCTTCGCCGGGACCACCAATCCCGACTCTTTCAATTTTCCGCAATTTACCGGTTAAAGGATTCGGAGCCGGAAATTTTTCTTCGTCAAGCCACCAATCTCAACGCTTTCAAACTTCCGTCTTACTTCGACAATTTCCCTTACAAATGCCGCCACATTCGCAAAGGAAATCGTGTTCAATATAATACCCCCCCCCCTGTTGTCAAGATTTTTTTATTAAAACTTCATTAAAATCTTCGGCGGGGCGGTTGTAAAATGAACTCGACCGGGTAAAATATTCTCAACAAAAAAATATCTCCGTTTCCCCGTTTCCCACCGTTCCGCCCGTGCCTTTCAACCCTAAAACATTGACTTGCCGGTCATTTTGCTTTATATTTAAAGTCCGAAGAAATTTTTTTGAAAGGATGGAGTAAGGTTGAAGTCCGAAACACCGGAAAAAGCCGGAATAGAAAGTTTTTGGAAAAAACAAAATTTATTTCCGATTATACTTGCGTTGATACCTTTGCTTGCAATCGTATTCGCTTATTTTTATTTCTACTTTTCGGACTTCTTCAAACCCGATCCTCAAGTCGAAGTCAAAGCAAAAAATTGTTACTCGAAAACTCTGCACGTCGTTACCGACTCCGATTACGCTCCGTACTCTTTCATTGACGAGAACGGGGAATACTCCGGGCTTGACGTTGAACTGATAAACGAAATTGCAAACCGAATGGAAGTAAATTTGGATTTGAAATTGGTCGATTGGAAATCGGCTAACGAAGTTTTTCTGTCGGGCGACGCAGATATTTTCATGAACGTCGAATCAGATTTAATCGTAAACAATCCGAACATGGTGACAAGTTTGCCGACGACGGAAAAGCAGTATGTCGTTTACGGCAGAAGGCCGGTTTCTTCCGTCGCGGATTTGTACGGGCGAAGGGTTGCCTCGCTGCACAGAGTGCCGGGCTTGGGTCTTGACGACGAAATAACTTACATCGACTCTTATGAAAAGATTTTCAAAGCGTTGGAGGACGGGGAATATGAGTTTGCAATTTGTCCGATTCAGGTCGGAAATTTCTTTCTCGAAAAATTTGATATGGATGATGTTCATCCGGGTTACGCCGTCACTCACGTTTACGGCTCAATGGCTCTTCACCCGACGGATACAATTTTGCGGGTAAGGCTCAACGCCGTCTTGATTCAAATGCAGGTTGAGGGAAGATTGGCGGAACTCGACAGAAAATGGATAACTCAACGCTACGAAAATATGACGCTCGTCGAAATGATTCAAAGTCGCCCGATACTTGCGGCATCTTTTCCGGTTGCGTTTTTGATTTTCTTCCTGCTCATGATTTACACTTTTTTCCAACACCGCCACGCAAAAACCCGCGAAATATACACGGAAAATTTGCAGAAAAGTTTGGACACGATAAACAGACAGCAGAGCGAACTTAAAGCACGTCAAGCGGAATTGATTGCGGCAAAGACTTTGGCGGAAGAAAACAGCAAAGCAAAGACGACTTTCCTTTTCAATATGAGCCACGACATAAGAACGCCGATGAACGCCATAACCGGTTACATAGAACTTGCAAAGCGTGAAAAAAATATTCCGCCGGTCATTCAAGATTTTTTGTCGAAGATTGAGACATCGAGCCGTCACCTGCTTGCCCTGATAAACGATATTTTGGAGATGAGCCGGATTGAAGCCGGGAAGATCGAACTTGAAGAAAAGGCATCGGATATTTGCAAGATTTTTGCGGAAGTCCGGGATATGTTTTCAATGCAAATGCAATCGAAGAATATAAATTTTTCCGTCGATACTTCCGGCGTGAAAGATGAATTTGTAATTTGCGACGAAAAGCGATTGAACCGGATTTTGCTTAACCTTTTGAGCAACGCTTTTAAATTTACTCCGAATGACGGAAAAATTGCCGTGACTTTGAAACAACTTCCCGGCGATTCAAAGGAGTTCGGCGATTATGAATTTCGCGTAAAAGACAGCGGTATCGGAATGACCGAAGAATTTTCCAAAAAGATTTTTGAGGCTTTCGAGCGTGAAAGAACTTCGACGGTCAGCGGTATTCAGGGTACCGGACTGGGAATGGCGATAACGAAAAGTTTTATCGACATGATGAACGGGACGATTGAAGTTTTGACCGCTCCGGGAAAGGGGACGGAATTTAAAATCAATATCCGGTTTAAAATTGCGGAAAGAGTTGTCCCGAAAGTCGCGGAAGAAAAGACTGTTACAACGCATACAGATTTCAGCCGAAAACATTTGCTTTTGGTTGACGATATAGAAGTCAATCGGGAAATTGCGAAAATGCTTTTGGAAGGTGCCGGCTTTGTCGTGGAAACTGCGGAGAACGGAAAAGACGCGGTTGAAAAAATTTCAAACTCTCCCGCCGGAAAATTCGACGCGGTTTTAATGGATATTCAAATGCCGATTATGGACGGTTACGAGGCGACGCGGGAAATTCGAAAATTGGAAAATCCGCAGCTTGCGAAAATTCCGATTTTGGCGATGACCGCAAACGCCTTCAGCGACGACGTAAAAGCGGCATTGGAGGCGGGAATGAACGGTCATATAGCAAAGCCGATAGACGTTCCGAAAATGATGAAAACTTTGCGGGAAGTATTGAAGGAAGATTGATTTAATTGAAGAGGTGAGAATATGGGAGCGGTGACTTACGAACTCATACATAAAGACGCAAAGACCGGAGCCAGAGCCGGAATTTTACACACGCCGCACGGAGATTTTCCCACGCCGATTTTTATGCCGGTCGGAACTCAAGCGACGGTTAAAGGCGTTTCGCCGGACGAATTGAAGGAACTCGGAGCCGGGATAATTTTGTCGAACACTTACCATTTATTTTTGCGACCCGGTCCGGAACTTGTGAAAAAATCCGGCGGTCTGCATAATTTTATGAAATGGAATCGCGGCATTTTGACGGACAGCGGCGGTTTTCAAGTTTTCAGCTTGGGAGCACTCCGGAAAATCACGGAGGACGGCGTGACTTTCAATTCTCATATCGACGGATCAAAAAAATTTTTGTCGCCGGAAGTTTCGATTGAAACTCAAATATCTTTGGGTTCCGATATAATGATGGCTTTTGACGAATGCGTCCCCTATCCGGCGGATTACGAGTACGCAAAACAATCGACGGAACGGACGCATCGCTGGGCGGAAAGAAGTTTGAAGGCAAAGACTTCTTCGACGCAGGGACTTTTCGGAATCGTGCAGGGCGGAATGTATTCGGATCTGAGGGCGGAGAGTGCGAAGGTTATCGGCTCAATGGACTTTGACGGCTGTGCGATAGGCGGCTTGAGTGTGGGCGAGCCGAAAGAATTGATGTATCAAATGCTTTCGATTTCGACGGAATTTTTGCCGGAAAACAAGGCAAGATATTTGATGGGCGTGGGGACTCCGGATTATTTGATTGAAGGAGTTTTGCGGGGAGTCGATATGTTCGATTGCGTTTTCCCGACGCGAGTCGCCCGGAACGGCATGGCTATGGTTTCGCCGAAAACCGCTCCCGCCGGTCGTCTGGTGATGAAAAATTCGATTTACACGGAAGATTTTTCGCCGCTTGAATCGGACTGCGACTGTTACGCCTGCCGAAACAATTTTTCGCGGGCTTATATCCGGCATCTTGTCCGGGCTGAAGAAATTTTCGGCTTGCGGTTGTTGACGCTCCACAATTTACGAAGTCTGCAAAGATTTATGAGAGATATGCGTTCGGCAATTTTGGCGGACGAGTTCAGCCGGTTCAGAGAAGAATTTTTTGCAAATTATGAAAGGGGAATTTGAATAATGGAAAGTGAATTTACTGCGGCTTTGGCAGGTTGGGGTCCGATAGTTTTAATGTTGGTGATTTTTTATTTCCTGCTGTATCGTCCGCAAAAAAAAGCTCAAAGGGAACGCGAAGCGATGTTAAACGGCTTGAAGGTCGGAAGTCGAATAGTGACAATCGGCGGGATTTACGGTACAATAACGGCAATAGACAACGAAATCATAAAATTGAAAATTGCGGAAAAAGTTGAAATCGAAGTTGCAAAAACTTCAGTCAACAACAGCGTCGAATGAAAAACCGGCGGGAAATTGACGGGAGGCGGTTATCATGTCGGAGGATATTTTCACGCAAAAGAAAATTCTGCGAAAAGAAATGCGAATAAAACGCTCCGAATTTTCGCGGGAAGAATTGGAAAAGGCAAGTCACGGAATAATTTCAAAACTCCTGGCTCACCCGGCATATTTAAATGCAAAGTCGGTAATGGCTTACGAGTCGATGCCGGAAGAAATTCAACTGCGGGAATTTTTTGAGGACTGTTTCGCAAAGGGCAAAAAAGTTTCGATTCCCTTCATAGTCGGCAGGGGAAATTTGCGTCCGGTACTTTTGCCGGCGATCGACGCTCTGGAAGTCGGGGACTTCGGAATTTTGACGGTCAGAAAAGATTTGCGAAAGTTTGCCGACATGAATGAATTGGACTGCGTAATAGTTCCGGGTGCGGCTTTCGACGTTCACGGCAACAGATTGGGACTCGGCGGCGGTTATTACGACAGATTTTTGAAACTTGTCCCGAACGCAAAAAAAATCGCTCTTGCCTGTGATTTTCAGGTCAAAGAAGATTTGCCGATTACTCCTCAAGATTCCGCCGTCGATATTGTCATCACTCCGACGCGAATAATTGAAGTCGGTTGACGGAGAAAACATCATGAAAGCTTACAAATTTTTGCCGGTCTTTTTGATTGTCGGCAGTTTTTTTTCAATCAATCCCGGCGTTGACGAATTAAATTTTATGCGTCCGGTTTATGCCGAAACGAAAACTTACACCGGCACCGGCGAACACATTATGACAAATTCCGAAACGCCGGACAAGGCAAAGGAAAATGCACGGTCAAACGCTCTGAAAAATATCCGGGAGCAGGTCGGAATTTTTGTTTCAAGCATGGTCAAAGTCGAAAAGCACGTCGTCGAAAAAGACACCGTCGAAACTTTTACCGCCGGAATTTTGAAAATTGTTTCGGCGAAATATAAAGCCGTCCCGGTTGATGAGGAAGGCAGTCAGATAAAATATACCGCAACGGTCACGGCGAACATCGACGGGGACGAACTTGAGAAAAGGGTGAACGATTGGCTTGCCGGAAAAAACAGACAGACCGGAGTTTTGCTTGAAAAGATTGACGATCAGGCAAAAAAAATTTCGGAATTGGAGAACATAATAATTTCTTCTCAAAAGTCAGAGCCGGACAAAAAGAAAATTGCCGAAGTCGAAAAAAAATCAAGTTACATGAAACTTTATCGCAAGGCAAAACTTGAACGCACTCGCGGCGATTATTTCAAGGCGATAAATTATCTTGATGAGGCACTCCGACTCAATCCTGATTTTGCAAAGGGATATTTTCTTCGCGGGCAAATGCACGAAAAATTGAAAGATTTTAACCGGGCGGTTGAAGATTACGAAACCGCCGCAGACAAAGACAAGAAATTTGACAAGGCTTATTACGAGTGCGGGAAAATTTGCCACAAAATATTGAGGGACAATGTCCGGGCGACGCAATATTTCACGAAGGCAATCGAAATAAATCCGGCGGACTCTTATACCTATTTTCGACGCGGACTTTCTTATCACGAAATGAAAATTTATGACAAGGCTCTTGCCGATTATACCGAGTCAATCCGGCTCAATCAATATCAGGCGGCGGCGTATTATCATCGCAGTGACATTTACAGGATTCTCGGCGAAAAAGATAAAGCCAATGCGGACGAGGGAAAATATCAGGCTCTCAGGAATATGAAGTGGAGGGGGCTGCTTGTTTCACGAGAGGAATATTAAAATTGCTTTTCACATTTCCGGCTTTGTATCTTAATTGTTGCGGGGGAAAATTTTTTGAAAATCAGAATTGCAAATCTTGCCGTCGAACTCAAAGACGAGCGGACTTTGGAAGAAATTGTCGCGGAAAAATTGAAAATCAACCGGGAAAAAATTTCAAGCGTCGAAATTGTCCGGAAGGCTGTCGATGCCCGGCGTTATCGCGGCTCGGGAATAAAATTCAATTACATTTTGAACGTCGAAATTTCCGGGAAAATAAAAATCGGTCGCGGCGGTAATATCCGGGAAATTTCTGACACGCCGGAAGAAAATATTTTCAAGCCGGTTAAGTTGCCGGAGAAATTTAAAAATTCGCCGCCGGTCGTCGTCGGGTTCGGTCCGGCGGGAATGTTTGCCGCTCTCACTCTGGCAAAAGCCGGATTGAATCCGATAATTTTTGAGCGCGGCGGTGACGTTGATTCAAGGGCGACGGCGGTCAAAAACTTTTTTGCCGGCGGGGTACTTGACGAAAATTCAAATGTGCAATTCGGCGAAGGCGGAGCCGGCACTTTTTCGGACGGAAAATTAACCACGCGGATCGACGATCCTTTGACGCGGGAAGTTTTGAAAATTTTTGTAAATGCCGGTGCTCCTTCCGAAATTTTATATTTGCAAAAGCCGCATATCGGGACGGACAAATTGCGGGAAGTCGTGAAAAATATTCGCCGGGAAATTATTTTGCTCGGCGGGAAAATTTATTTCAATTCAAAAGTTACCGATCTTGAATTTGATTCCGGCGGCAAAATTTCCGGCGTTGTCATCAACAATTCCGAAAGATTTTCCTGCGAAAAAATTTTTCTCGCTGTCGGTCACTCTGCCCGGGACACCTGTGAAATGCTCGCGAAAAAAAATATTGCGATGGAAATAAAACCTTTTGCCGTCGGAGTGAGAATCGAACACCCGCAGGAATTTATAAATCGCGTTCAATTCGGCGAAGATTTCCAAAATCCGAAATTGCCGGTTGCCGATTACACGCTGACTTTCCGCGACGAAATTTCCGGACGCGGGGCTTACAGTTTTTGTATGTGTCCGGGCGGTTTTGTCGTTGCGGCGACTTCGGAAAAAGGGCGGGTTGTCACGAACGGCATGAGTAATTTTTTGAGAAATTCCGGAGTTGCAAATTCCGCTCTGCTCGTCACGGTGACGGCGAACGATTTTAAAAATTTCGGCAGTGATGTTTTGTCCGGCGTAAGGTTTCAGCGACATTTTGAAAGTCTTGCCTTTGAGCTTGCCGGAAAAAATTATGCCGCTCCGGTTCAAAGCGTCGGCGATTTTCTTGCCGGGAAATTCGGATCGACAAATTTTTCGACAAATCCCACTTACCCGCGAAACTTCAAGCCGGTCGATCTGCATAAATGTCTGCCGGCGGCAGTTTGCAAAACGCTGGAAAATGCTTTAAAATTTTGGGACGGCAAGATAAAAAATTTTGCTGCTCCGGATATTCCCTTAACCGGAATAGAAACGCGGACAAGTTCGCCGTGCAGAATTTTACGCGACCGGGAAAATTTTCAATCTGTAAGTACGCCGGGACTTTATCCCGTCGGCGAGGGAGCCGGCTATTCCGGCGGCATCATGAGTTCTGCGGTTGACGGAATGAAGGCGGTCATCAAGTGTATGATCGGTTGACAAGAGGAGAAAAAATTTTTGAGATTTTCCGGAAATTTTGTTTTTCGATAAAAATTTTGATGATTTTTGTCAAAATTTTTGCTTTTCACTTCGACTGACTTTTTTCAAAATTTTTTTCTAACTTTTCTTTGTCCGGGCAACAAAGAAAAGTTACAAAAGAAAATGCCTTTCTATGTCGCGGAAACGCCT
>CAJOOE010000033.1 GCA_905236145.1 uncultured Selenomonadaceae bacterium | reverse complement strand
GTACATTCCCTTGCAACATCAATATTTTCCTCCGGTATGCCTTCTTCGACGAGTTGAATTTTGTTTGCCTCCCAAAGATTCAGAAATAATTTTCCGTCGCGATTTTCAAGCAATTTGTCAAATTTATCCGGAAAAGCGTTTTCGACTTCCCCGCGAATTTCTTCGCCGACTTCGTAGCAACAGGGACCGATTGACGGAGCAATACCGACAAGGCAATCCGCCGCCTTCGTCCCGAAATTTTCATTCATCGCCCGGAAAGTTTTTGCGGCAATTTTGCTTAAAGTTCCCTTCCTGCCGGCGTGAGCAATCCCGGCGGCACAATTCTCCGGATCGACAAACAAAACCGGGACACAGTCCGCAAAACAAAGCATGAGCGGCAGATCCGGAATATTTGTAATCAAAGCGTCGGTTTCCGGGATCGAATCGGAATATTCAAGACTTCCCCGCCCGCGATGCTTTTCCTCCACGCGAAAAACCTTGTCGCCGTGAACCTGTTGCGGCGTGACAATATCCTTCGACGAATAACCCAGAGATCGGGCAAAAATTTTTCTGTTGTTTAAAACATCTTCCGGATTGTCGCCGACGTGCAAAGCAAGATTCAAACTTTCAAAAGGCGGCTTGCTCACTCCTCCGAGTTTCGACGAAACGGCGTGTACGATCAAATCTTCCGGGAACGTGGAAAATTTTCCGTGCCAAATATTTCCTTCGCCGCCGAAAGTTCCGTTATAACGTGACAAATAATACATTTCTTTTCTCCTGCTCCAAAATAAAATTTTTGTCAATTATATCACACTGCAAAAAAAATTTTCAATTATCTCGGATTTCGATTACAAAGGTTTTTTCGACGGCATACCGGCTTTTCGCGGAAATTTCGCCGGTGTCGCGGAAATTTTTTTGATGTAAATTATTGCACGACTTCCTTCCCCGTCCGGCAAAATTTTTTCGACAATTTCCGGCTCGTCGCCGCCCAAAATTTTTATCGCGTTCCCGGATTCTTCCGTTTCTTCGACAAAATTTTTCCCCTTCATCGCCGCGAAGATTCCGCCTGTTTTGACGAAAGGCAGACAATATTCCGCAAGAACATTCAGACGGGCAACCGCTCTGGAAATTGCAATATCGAAACTTTCGCGGAAATCCGGCAATTTAGCCAAGTCCTCCGCTCGACCGTGAACACATTCGACATTTTCAAGTTTCAAAGTTTCCGCGACTTCCTTCAAAAAATCAATCCTTTTGTTCAAAGAATCGACAAGGCAAATTTCAAACTCCGGGCAAAAAATCTTCAAAGGTATGCCGGGAAACCCGCCGCCGGTCCCGACATCAATAATTTTTTTCGCTCCCGCAAATTTTTTTTCGTCAAAAGCGGAAAGGGAATCAATTATGTGTTTGACGGCAAATTCTTTCGGATCCGTTATCGCCGTCAAATTCATTCCGGAATTTTTTTCAATCGTCATTTCATAAAATTTTTGAAATTTTTTAACTTGCCGATCGGTAAAAGTCAATCCGAATTTTCCCGCCGCTTCTTTCAAATCTTCAGAAAACATTTTCACACCCCCGCCGAAAATTTTATTCGTCCTCAAATCAATTTGCAAGAAAAAAATTTTTTTAAATTCCCGCCGCCCTTCCGACGCTTTTAATTTGCATTTTCTTGCAGGAAAAATTCAACATTTCAGGAATACCGTTCAAATAAAATTTTTGTAAGACGGAAAAATTGGAGTGATAAATTTGCTTACAAATGCACCGCGAGGTACAAAAGATATTTTGCCGGACAAAATCGGCGATTGGGTAAATTTGGAAAAAAAGATTCGCGATATTTGTCATCGTTTCGGCTATGAAGAAATTCGTACGCCGACTTTTGAACACACGGAACTTTTTCAACGCGGAATAGGTGAAGGCACCGACGTTGTGGACAAAGAAATGTATACTTTCACGGATCGCGGGAATCGTTCGATAACACTTCGCCCGGAAAATACCGCCTCTGCCGTTCGTGCTTACCTTCAAAACAAACTTTACGCGACAGGCAACCTTGTAAAACTTTTTTACATCGGCTCAATGTTTCGCTATGACAGACCGCAAGCCGGCAGACTTCGCGAATTTCATCAGTTCGGCATTGAGGCTCTGGGTGAACAAAATCCGGCTGTCGATGCGGAAGTTATTCTGCTTGCCCGCGATTTTTTGAAAGAATTGGGGCTTGAGGATTTGACTTTAAAAATAAATACGGTCGGCTGTCCGAATTGTCGCCCGGTTTACCGTCAAAAACTCAAAGAATATTTCTCCGGGCATATCGACGAACTTTGCGAAGATTGCCGGTCGCGGCTTGAAAAAAATCCGATGAGAATTTTGGATTGCAAGGTTGACGGGGAGAAAGATTTTACAGAGGACGCTCCGAAAATTAAAGATTGTCTTTGCGACGAGTGCCGGGAACATTTCGACAAGTTGCAGGGATTTTTGCAGGCGGCGGGTGCGGATTTTGAAATTGACAATCGCCTTGTTCGCGGGCTGGATTATTACACGAAAACGGCTTTTGAAATTCGCTATAATCCTTTGGGAGCACAGTCTGCCGTTGCCGGCGGCGGCAGGTACGACGGACTTATTCAAGAAATAGGCGGCACACCCACTCCGGCCGTCGGTTTTGCGGCGGGACTTGAGAGAGTTTTGATAGCTCTGGAAACTCAAAATTTGCTCAAAACTCCGGAGAAAAAAATTGATGCGTTTGTCGTGACGGTCGGCGACGAAGCAGAATTACACGGCTTTAAACTCATGTCGGATTTGCGGCGAAAAGGTTTTTCCGTCGCCCGTGATTTCGGCGGCAAAAGTTTAAAATCTCAAATGAAACTTGCGGCAAAGTCCGGAGCGAATTTTGCTTTGATAATCGGAGAGGACGAAGTCACTTCCGCAACCGTCACTTTGAAAAATTTGGAAACTTCCGAGCAGAAAAAAATTTCATCCGGCGAAGTTGAAAACTTTTTGAAATAATTTCGTTCAAATAAAAATTTGTCCGATTAAAAAATAAGCCGGCGGCAGGAAGATAAAGTTTTTTATTGAATAATTGCCGGAAAAGCGGGATTCGGTGACGTGAAAATTTTTTTGCGAATACCCGCAAAGGTAAAACCTTTAAGCCGGGAGGAGGCTGTCAATTTTGGAAAAATCTACTGTTATAGGGATTGTCGCGGGACTTATTTCGGTTTTTGTCGGAATGATTATAAAGGGTGCTCCGCTTTCTTCAATGGCCAACCCTGCGGCGTTTCTGATAATC
>CAJOOE010000032.1 GCA_905236145.1 uncultured Selenomonadaceae bacterium | reverse complement strand
CGTACCGTTATCGACGAAATCGGCGATCCGATCATGCACTTGCTCCGCAACTCTCTGGATCACGGCGTCGAAATGCCGGACGAACGCGAAGCAAAAGGCAAGCCGCGTGTCGGTGAAGTCGGACTTATCGCACGGCATGAAGGAAATAACGTCGTTATCATGGTCACAGACGACGGTAGAGGCATCGACGCGGACGTAATTCGTCGCAAAGCTGTCGAAAAAGGTCTTTACACGCAGGACGAAGTGGACAAGATGGAAGATGCCGATGCGGTAAGAATTATCTTCCTGCCCGGTTTCTCGACGGCTGAAAAAATCAGCGATATTTCCGGACGCGGCGTAGGTATGGACGTTGTCCGCAGTAAGATAGAATCTTTGAGCGGTCATGTTGACGTTGAAACTCATGTCAACGAAGGCTCGGTATTTAAAATCAAATTGCCGCTCACTTTGGCGATTATTCAGGCGATGCTCGTCAAAGTTCAGGAGGAGGTTTACGCCATTCCGCTCGGCTCGATCGACAGTACGATAAACATTCAACCGACGGATATAAAGACGGTTCAGAATAAAGAGGTTATCGTTCTTCGCGGCGAAATCATTCCGATAATTCGTATGGAGGAAACTCTCTTTGTTCCGCACGTCAAAGACTCCGACGAATTGTTTGTCGTGGTCGTTCATGCGGGCGAGGCGAAAGCCGGTATAGTTGTCGATAAACTTATCGGACAACAGGAAATAGTTATAAAGACATTGGGCAACCTGTTCATGGGACTCAAGATGTTCTCCGGTGCGACGATACTCGGCGAAGGTCGGGTCGCGTTGATTTTGGACGTTGCAACGATGCTTCAATAATTCCGACGAAATTTAAGAGAACGGGAGGCTGAAAATTTATGGCAAAAGATGTTGCGACCAACGATCTCGGCGAAGAGATTGGTCTTGACGAAGGCGTGCAGGTGGTTGCGTTTAAACTTCGCGATGAAGAATACGGCGTAAATATATTTCATGTTCAGGAAATTCGTAACCTTGTCGATATAACGCGGGTTCCCTTTTCCGCAAGCTACATTAAGGGCGTTATAAATTTACGCGGAAGTGTTTTGCCGGTTATTGATTTGAAAAAGCGGCTCGGACTGGAGCAAACGCCTTACACAGACAATACAAGAATTGTCACGGTAATGGTCGGAGATCTTCCGGTGGGTATGCTTGTGGACGCGGTCACGGAAGTTTTGACGATTCGCACAAAATTGGTCGATCCGAAAAAAGCGGTAAGCGAAAAAGACATCGGCAAATTTTTGAGCGGTATCGGAAATATCGACGGGCGACTTGTAATAATGCTCAATCTTGAAGAAATTGTAGGATTGCCTTGATTTTGGGCTTGAGGTACCGGGTTTCGGGTGACGGGAAAAGATTTTTTGCGACCCGAAACTTGAGACCCGATCGCTGCAAACCGAAAATAAAACGGAGGTGTCCCTTTTATGACTGATGAATACGATTTGACTCCAAATCAGCTTGATGCATTGCGGGAAATAGGAAATGTCGGAGCGGGAAATTCCGCGACGGCTCTTTCCCAGATAATCAACAAGCGAATCGACATGAATGTGCCGAAGGTCGCACTCGTTCCGATTGAAACCGTCCCGGATTTGGTGGGCGGTCCGGATACGATTGTCGTGGGAGTTTTTTTGAGAGTTTACGGAAAGGCTCCGGGAAATATCCTGTTCCTTCTGCCGCAAAAAAGTGCGTTTTATCTCGTCGATACTTTGATGGGCAGGGAACACGGCACGACGAAAAAATTGGATTTCATGGACGAATCCGCACTCATGGAAATAGGAAATATTCTTTCCGGTGCGTATTTGAATGCGTTCTTTAATTTTACTCATATATCTATGCTGCCTTCAATTCCGGCACTGGCGATGGACATGGCGGGTGCGATACTGAATGTTGTTTTGGTACAGCTCGGGCAAATGGGCGACAGGGCGATGGTCATAGAAACGGAATTTTTGGCTGAAGATGACGGAATTAACGGACATTTTTTCCTTGTACCCGACCCCGGGTCACTCGGTACTTTAATCAGTGCAGTAGGAGTTGAGTAGTTATGGCAGACCTTATCAAAGTCGGCATGGCTGATTACAAGGTCGGTCGCGGTCCGTCAAAACTCATAAGTTACGGATTGGGTTCCTGCATAGGAATTTCCTTGTACGATCCTCAAACCAAGATCGGCGGATTGTTGCACATAATGTTGCCTGACAGTTCTCAGGCAAGAGCAAGCGATAATCCCGCAAAATTTGCCGATACCGGAATACCGCTCATGCTCAACGACGTGATTTCTCTGGGAGCGTCGCGGAGTCGTTTGGTTGCGAAAATTGCCGGCGGTGCACAGATGTTTGCCTTTGCAAATGCAACCGATATTATGCGTGTGGGCAACAGAAATGCCGATGCCGCGAAACAAATTTTGCGGCGAAACGGTATAAGGGTCATAGCCGAAGATACGGGCGGCAATTACGGACGGACGGTTCAAATCGATCTTGATACCGGAGTTTATAAAGTAAAGACGATAGATCGCGGCGAGAAAGACATTTGAGCCGCTTGGAAACTTACGCCGTAAATCAAGAGCTTTGCGGCGTCGGTTTTGACCGGCAAAAAATCCGGTCGGGGTGGTGAATTTTTCTTGGCAAGAGTTATGGCGGCGCTTGTTCTCGGTACAATCTCTTTAATCGTGGTTTTTTTGTCCGGGCTTTCAAGCGGCGATGTCAGACTTTCCACAATATTTTTCCGAACGATTGTTGCTTTTTGCGTGTCAAGTGCAATTTCTTATTTTCTTTTGATGGCGTTTGATCTCTATGAAGAACATATTGCAAAAACTTTGGAGCAGGTCAAAAAGGAAATTGCCGACGAAGAAAAGAATGAAGAAAATTCCGGCGGGGAACAGTCAACCGGCGGAAATGACGAAGAGCAGCCGCCGGAAGGTTTTCAACCGATGAATTTGGGAAATTAGGGAAACGGGAATTTTAACCCGGTGTCCCGGTAAACTCTTAAAGCTGAACTGCGGGGTGTTACTATGGACGGGAACGAAAAAGTTAAAACGGATATAACCGCAATTTGGAAAAGATATAAGGCGACGAAATCGCAGGAGTTGCGAAATGTACTTGCCGAATACTATTTGCCGCTCATTAAAATTGTCGGCGGACGGCTTGCGGTGAGTTTGCCGCCGCATTTGGATCGTGACGATCTGATGAGCAGCGGCTTTTTCGGCTTGCTTGACGCTATCGACAGATTTGACATAACCCGCAACATAAAGTTTGAAACTTATGCCGGAGTTCGGATTCGCGGTGCGATGATTGATTATTTGCGTTCAAAAGACTGGATCCCCGTGACCATGCGTCAAAAAATTCGCAAATATGAGCAGACGGTTTACGACTTGGAAACGGAACTCGGAAGAACTGCGACGGACAAGGAAGTGGCAGAGGCTTTAAATATTTCTCAAGAGGAATTGAAAGTGCTTGTCGGTCAATGTAATGCGGCGACAATAATTCCGCTTGAAGAGTATTTAAAGACCGATACGCCGGAGGCCATAGACGCAAATCCGGCGGAAACGACTGAATTTTTGGAACTGAAGGACACTCTTGCAAGGGCAATCGACAGACTTCCGGAAAAAGAAAGAATCGTCGTTTCACTCTATTACTATGAAGAGTTGACGCTGAAGGAAATAAGTCTGATACTCCACTTGAGCGAGGCGAGAATTTCTCAGCTGCACACGAAAGCAATTTTCAGAATGAGAGGATATTTGGCAAGAATGAAATCCGGTTTGATGTAATCGACGAAAAATTTTTTGAGAAGGAGGATGCCGGTATGGACGAAAAATATCCGGTTTTGGGCGGCCCCGAGTCGGGTTATAAATTCGATTTTAAAAGTGACGGAGTTTATTTGACGGTGTACCCGACCGATACGATTATGTTTGAGCTGTCGGACATGCGGCAAATTTTGCGTGAGTGCGGCGTAAACGATTATGACGTTGCACTCGTTTCGCGTACCATGCGGGAAGCCTCCGGCAGGGAACAGAGAGTTGCCGAACCCGTCGAAATTACCGCCGAGCAGGTCGAAAAAATTATGAACGGCGAAACCGGAGTCATTCAAAATCCCGATTCGGAGGAAGAATATGCCCGGCTTATAGTCGATATTACCCGCGACAAAATGAAAGTCACAATAAAGTATGATACAAAGAACGGTGCGAAACTTCCCACCGTCGATATGGTCATGGAGGCTTTGACGGAAAAGGGCGTAATTTACGGCATTGACGACGAAGAAATTGCAAAGGGCGTTCAAAGTCTTGCCCCGTTCGTCGCGGCAAAAGGTGATCCTCCGATTCCCGGCGAAAACGCTTACATTGACAGAAAATTTGACTTGGGCGTTAAAGGTCGCCCGGTTGTTGACGAATATGATCGCGTCGATTACAAAAATTTAAATCTTTTCGTCCTGGTCAAAGAAAACGACACCCTTGCAATTCGTATTCCGCAGACAAAGGGAACGCCGGGCAAAAATGTTTTCGGCGATACCGTTGCCGCTCAGAACGGGCGACCGATTCCCATGCCTGAAGGAAAAAATACAAAAGTTCTCGGCGAACACCAGCTTATTGCGACAATTAACGGGCAGATTGTGGACACCGGGACGAAAATCAGCGTCGATCCGCGACTTGTAATTAAAGGTGCGGTCGGCGTGGGGACCGGCGACATTGATTTTGACGGAAGTGTTTTGATTAACGGCAGCGTCAAACAGGGATTTTCCGTCAAGGCAACCGGTGACATTGAAATTAAAGGCAGTGTAAACGGTGCGGAAGTTTCCGGACGAAATGTTTATATAAGCGGCGGCGTTACCGGCGTCAATCGCGGAAAAGTTTATGCCGAGCAGGACGTGCGGGCGGCTTTCACCGAAAACGCAATCATTGAGGCGGGAAGGGATATTTACATTTCCGACGTTGCACTTCATTCCACTTTGCGGGCCGGCAAAAAAATCACCTGCGAGGACAAACACGGACAAATTACCGGCGGTCTTGCCATAGCCGGCGAGGAAGTCAACGCCAAAATTATCGGCAATCAGGCTTATGTCATTACCCGCGTTTCGGTCGGCGTGGATCCGAATTTGCAGAAGGAATATCATGCGGTTTGTCAGAGTTACAAGGAAAACAAAAAGCGACTTTTGCACATTACGCAGACTTTGAACACGCTTGCGAAAATTGATATAAGTTCACTTCCCAAAGAACGCGTGGATCAGATTAACGCCTTGACCCGCTCCCAATTTCCGATAGCCGGACAACTCAAACGCGATGAGAAAAGGATTTTGGAGCTGGAGGAAAAACTTTCCGAAATGAAGAACGGGAAGATTAAAGCGGACGATACGATTTTTCCGGGAGCGAGGCTTTCCGTGAACGGTGTCGTTAAAAGTATTCAGGAAGATTATCGGCATTGTACGATGTCTTTGAGCGAGGGCGAGGTTGTCGTCGG
>CAJOOE010000031.1 GCA_905236145.1 uncultured Selenomonadaceae bacterium | reverse complement strand
GTAACAATGCCGGCATTTCAAATTGCAGGTTTTTGTGGAATTCCACACGACGACCGGTCCCAAGCCTTCAGCCGTCCCGCTTGTCATTTTGTGAGCGTCTTTTGTATATCGCAGCTTATCTCCGTAATAATCTCTTGCAAAAAGTAATTTCGTTACGCTTATCATCTAACTTTTAACCTCTATTCCGTCCGTCAAAATTTTTGCTTTAAGTCGTATATTTTCTCCGAATGAAATTTTTATTTTGCTGTAAGCCGCCGCCTGATAAATCGAGTGGAACATTTCCGAAATCAATTCCGGCGGTACGTCGCGGCGAATTTCTCCGCGTTCCCTGCCGGCTTTTATTATTTCGTCGAAAATTTCCTTGAAACCCGGCGAGGAGTTCGGCGGCATCCGATCCGGATTTTCGGAGTGTTTTACCGCACTTTCCAAAAGCGGCAGGACAAAACGATTCTCATCAATAATTTTCGCGGTCACCGCACAGGCAATTTGCAAAAGTTCGAGCGAATTTTTATTTTCGGTTCTGCCCTTTTCGACTTCTGCTTCAATATCCCGGAAAAGTTCTTTGATTAAATTTGTCAAAACTTCTTCCTTCGATTCAAAATAATTGTAAAAAGTTCCCACGCCCAAATCCGCCGCAACCATGATGTTTGAAACGGAAGTGTTGTTGAACCCCTTCTCTTTAAAAAGCAGAGCCGCCGCATTCAAAATTTCTCTGCGTGCCCGAACTTTTTTTTCTTCCCGCTTGCCGATTTTATTTTCCATTTATCGCCTCTGCCTCTCCGAAAAAAATTTTTTTCGATTCTATCAAAAAGCCGGCGTTTCGGCAAATTTTTTTTGAAAGGCGAAAAAATTACGCCTTATATCCGCTCGGGAAAAAAATTTTTCCGGGAAGATATAAGGCGTGTTTTTTGTGAGGTCAAAATTTATTTCAAATTTGCTTTGAAGAAAGCGTCGATTTTGTCAAATGGAATTGCGTTTTTGTTATCGTACAAATCGATGTGCGACGCACCGGGAATAATCAAAAGTTCTTTGTTGCCGACAATCGTATCGTTTCCGGCTCGTTTCGTTCCCGTCATCTTTTCAAAAGCGTCCTCCGAAAAATATCGCGAATGAGCTTTTTCGCCGTGAACGATCAAAACCGGATTTTGAATTTCGTTCGTGTAAGTGAGTTGCGGCATATTCATGAAGGACAGCGCACTTGTCATATTCCAACCGTCATTTGAATTTAAAGAGCGTTTGTGATAGCCGCGTTTGGTCTTGTAATAAGCGTAATAATCTTTGACGAATTGCGGAAACTCGGAAGGATCTTCAACGACACCGCCGGCTCTCTTATATTTTCCGTCTTTATAGTCAAGAGTGCGTTGCTTATTCAAATTTTCGCGATTTTGTTGACGTTCTTTTTTGAGAGTTTCGGCATCCTTTTCATAGTCAAAATATCCGTTCGCCGTTACCCGGCTCATATCGTACATTGTCGTTGCAACCGTCGCTTTAATCCGGGTGTCTGTTGCCGCCGCATTCAAAGCCAGACCGCCCCAACCGCAAATTCCGATAATTCCGATTTTATCTTCGTCAACATTTTCAAGCGTGGAAAGATAATCGACCGCCGCACAAAAATCTTCCGTGTTTATATCCGGCGACGCGACAAATCTCGGATAGCCGCCGCTCTCGCCGGTAAAGGAAGGATCAAAGGCAATCGTCAAAAATCCGCGTTCCGCCATTTCCTGTGCGTAAAGTCCGGAAATTTGTTCTTTGACCGCACCGAAAGCACCGGCGACAGCCAAAGCCGGAAGTTTTCCGGAATAATTTTTCGGCGTGTACATATCTGCGGCAAGGGTGATTCCGTAACGATTGACGAAGGTAATTTTTTTGTGATTGACCTTCTCGCTTTTCGGGAAAACTTTGTCCCATTCCTGCGTAAGTTTCAAATTTTCGACTTTAATCATACTCGTCGCATCTCCTTTTGCGTCGGTCGGAATTTCTGCTGCGGCTTGAACTTCCGAAAAATTCGGTACGGCGAAAACTCCGGCACACAATGCCGCCGCCAAAAATCTTTTCCATTTTTTACTCATGACAAACTCTCCTTTATATCTCCAAGTTTTCCGCTTTCGCAGAGAATTTTTAAATATTTGCCGTCTTTCTGCAATCGAATATTTCTTACGACGGTTTCATCGTCCGGCACAGTGAAATTCAGATTTTTGTTTTTCGTGTCTATTTCATAAATCAATCCGTCAAACATTGTCGCACTCAAAATCATTTGACAGGGAGCACGCAATTTTTTTGCGAGAATCGGAAAGTCCGGGAAAATCAGTTCGCCGCATTTAAAAATCGGAATACGGTAAAGTTCTCCCGAAGTCATGCCGCCGAAACCGCCGAATGGAACGTTTTTTCCTTGAGGAATACCGCCGATTTTTTTCAGACGATATTCTTCATCATTCCAAATCGGGATAAATGCACCTGTATCAAGCAAAGCATACGTTTCAAAAAAATTTTCCAAATATGCAACCGGAGGTTGAATATCTTTTTTTAATTTCAAGGTAAATTGTTTCATCGGCAAATCTCCCAAGTCAATGCACCGAACGGCAAAAGGTGATCCGGCGAAGTATAAAGTGCATGAATATCTTCTCCGTCAAGATGTTTGTCCAAAGGCTCATCGGGTTCATCACCGACATAAGTCACAACGGCAGTTTTCGGATTTCCGGGACTTTCCCACTCAACTTCCGAAAGACCGACCCACTTGTCCGGGTATTTTTCGGCAATTTCTTCCCAAGTCATTCTTTCCGTTCTCATAAAAATTCCTCCTTTTTTTGGCGTATCGTTCGGGCAAATCTCGAAAGTCGATGTTCCAAAAGGTGATCCGGCGAAGTATAAAGTGTATGAATATCATTTTTCAAAATTTATTTTGATATTACCTTTGCCGACGGTTTTCGTCAAGCCGGCGGGATTTTCTATTTTGCCGAGCCGGGTGTAAGGGTAATTCGACGAAAAATCTTTGTAAAAAATCACAATGTAACTTGAATTGTACAACATCAAATCTCCCGCATGAATTTCTCCCGGTCGAAAGTCATTTGCCGGCAATTTTTCCGGCAGACGAAAATATTTTTCGTTTCCGTTCAATTCTTCAAATTCTTCTTCAAGCGGCAATATTTTTGCAAATGCTTGAGCCGCCGAATTATTTTCCAAAGTCACGGCAAAAATTTCGTCGCCGATTTTCAAATTCACTTTTTCCGGTAAAGTATTTTCGGCGAATTTTTCCGAACCGTCTGCCGGCGGGGAATTTTTCGCTTGAGTTTCGCCGCCGCAACCCGTCAAAAAAATTACCGACAAACTCAAAACACAAATCAAAAACTTTTTCATCTTACCGCCGCCTTTACCGGATTTAACGCAGGTTTATAACACTGTGACCAAACAATTACAGCGGCAAATATTGCAAAAATTATTCCACCGAAAATTACCGAAGGCGTTCCGAGTTCGTCTATAAAAATTCCGCCGAATGACGTTCCCGCCATACAACCCAAATTTGCCGCCGTCAAAAATAATCCGTTCGCAAAATCCGGTGCCTCGGGTGCTGCCCGCGAAATCCAAAATTGATTTATGTTCGCATTTATACCGCCCAAAATTCCCCACAAAATTATCAGTGCGGAAGTCGGGACAAGCCCGCCGGCATTGAAGAGCAGAAGATACACCGCCGCCAATGCGAACGGGAAAAATTTTACCGTCGAAATCGGATTTTTTACAAGCATTTTTCCGGCAAGCAGACTGCCGAAAATATTGCACAGTCCGTACACGAAAAGCAAAATCGAAACTATCGCCGGGACGAAATTTGAAACGCTTGAAAGATATTCGGCAAGGTAATTGAATACGCCGAAAATCGAGCCGTTCAAAAAAATTACCGCCAAAAATGAAATTATCAACACAGGCTTTTTCAAAACATTAAGCTGACTGCCGTAAGTCATCACTTCTTTTACAGGCATTGAGGGAACAAGAAAAATTGTTGCGACGAAAACCGCAAATGTCACCGCCGCGAAAAATGTCATCGACGCTTGCAGGGAAATTTGTTCCGCCAAAAAATTGCTTATCGGCACTCCGACGACCATGCCGGCAGAAACGCCGATATTTATTTTCGCGACGGCCTCCGGTGCAAGTTCCTTTCCCGCAATCATCGCGGCAACCGTGAATGCCGTTGAGCAGTAAACCGGGTGGAAAATCGCCGGCAAAACCCTTACCGCCAAAAGTAAATCAAAATCCGTCGCGAAAATGGAAATCGTGTTGCAAATCGTGAAAATCCCCAAGACAAAGAGCATCAAATATTTTCTGTTGAATCGAGAACATATAAGCGGCATCGTCGGGCCGGCAACGGCAACTCCCAAAGCAAAAAGGCTTATTAAAAGTCCGGCTCTGACGATCGTCACGTCGTACTGTTCCGAAATATATGGAAGTATTCCGATGAATCCCATTTCCGTATTTAAAATTCCGAATACTCCGACCGCCAAAATAAATATCATCAAGTTTTTGTTTACTTTTTCCAAATTCATTTTCACCAACTCCCCTTGCCCGGAAATTTACCGGGCGGCGGCGAAAATGTCCAATACTTAAAATTTATTTCGCATTATTCATTTTCGGAATAACATTTGCTATAATTTTTTTTTGGGAGTGATTGAAATGGAAATTCGCACATTAAAATATTTTTCTGAAATCGCAAAGACCGGAAATTTCACGCGGGCGGCAGAAAATTTGCACGTTTCGCAACCGACACTTTCAAAACAAATTTCCGAACTCGAAAACGAACTCGGCAAAAAACTTTTTCGCCGCAAAAGTGCCGGGATCGAATTGACCGACGAAGGAATTTTTTTGAAAGAGCGGGCGACGGAAATTTTGAACATTGCGGAAAAGACGACGGAAGAATTTAAATCAATGGACGAAATAAGCGGAGGTGACATTCATATCGGCTGTGCGGAGGCGGACGGTTTCAAATTTTTTGTCCGAGCGGCGGAAGAACTGAAAAAAAATTATCCGCGAATCCGATTTCATTTGTACAGCAGCGACAGCGACTCGACGACGGACAAATTGGATCGCGGCATTTTGGATTTTGCAATTATTGCACACGGCAACATAAATCTTTCAAAATATGATTGCGTCACAATCCCCGCAAAAAATCGCTGGGGGCTTATAATTCGCCGCGACAATCCGCTTGCCGAAAAAAATAAAATCCTCCGCGAAGATTTGACGAAAATTCCCCTTATCTGTTCGCGGCAGGGATTGACGGAAGAACTTTTGAAATTTTTGGGAGGTACACGCGAAAAAATAAATATCGTCGCAACCTACGATATGATGTTCAATGCCTCGATTATGGCTCGCGAAAATTTCGGCTGTCTGCTCGGTTACGAAAAAATTGTCGATACCGGAGAGGAAAGCGAATTGAAATTTATTCCGCTCTTTCCGGAACAATTTTCACCCATGCACATTATTTGGAAAAAGCACGGGATTTTTACGCCGATTGCGGAGAAAGTAAAAAATCGGCTCGTCGAATATTTTTCGACAAGCCGGGAGATGTGAAATTTTCAATTCTTCAAATGCCCAAAGTATTTAACCGGTCTTCCAAAGTCGCTTTGTCGGTGCGTCCCCTGAAAACGCTGCCCTCAATCCATTTGACGGAACCCGCCGCACTCGGCTTGAGTTTTTCCAAAGTTTCGCCGAACCCGCTGCCGCCGGAAGTCGCAAAAATTACAATCGTCTTTCCGGAAAAATCGTAGCTTTCCAAAAAAGTATTGATTATGTGCGGAGCGACGTACCACCAGATCGGAAAGCAGATAAAAATTGTGTCGTACTCCGAAATTTTCGCGTTTTTGTCGGCAAGAGCCGGACGGGAACCGGGATCTTGCATTTCGACGGAACTGCGGGATTGAGCGTTGTTCCAATTCAAATCTTTCCCGGTATAGGGAGTTTCCGGGCGAATTTCGTAAACGTCCGCACCTGCGACTTCAGCCAAATTTTGAGCAAGTTTTCTTGTCGAACCGCTCGCCGAAAAAAATGCAACCAACTTTTTACTCATTTTGAAAATCCTCTCCTTCTGCAAAAAAATCTTTTCGTTTATTTTAAATTAAATTCGCCGGTTTTTCAAATACCGAAAACTCTTGTGACGAAAGTCCGGAGAATTTCCTGCATAAAAATTGTGTTTTGAAACAATGATTCTGCCGTCGGTCGAAGTTTTGTGTAATGAAATTTCGGATTTTGAGTGACGATAAAATCTGTGGGGTAAGGAATAACTTTAACGTCTTGATTTTCAAAATTTAAAACCGAACGCCTCATGTGAAAAGCCGACGTTACCAAAACGGGACGTTTCAAATTATTTTCTCTCAAAATTTCCGCAGAAAATTTTGCGTTTTGCGTGGTGTTTACGCTGGAAGTTTCAGTCAAAATTTTATCCGGCGGCACTCCCAAAGTTTTCAAAATTCTTGCGGCAATTACCGCCTCTTGACCGGAATCTTCGTAAACCTGCCCGCCGCTCAAAAGTATCGGAACGCCGAGAATTTTATAAAGTCGGAAAGTCGTCAAAAGTCTGCTTGCCGGACTTGAACAAATCGCACCTTCGCCGTCAACGTCCGGGACATCGTTAATCGCACCGCCGCCGAGCATTATTATCGAATCGGCTCCGAGTGTCTTTACATTTTCCGGCGGGGAGTAAACGGACTCCAGCCGCCCCATCAAACTTTCCGAAACCAATCCCGTGCAGAGCAGATAAAAACACATCGTCAAAATTCCGGTAAAAATCGCAAGTCTTACGCTGTGCTTGAAAAGTTTGAACGTCAGAAAAATCATGCAGATTATAAAAATTCCGGGCGGCAAAATCCAACTTGCTCCGAATTTTAAAAAGTAGACCATTTTTTCGTCAATTCCTCTTCATTGCCGCCAAAAGTCTTTCAATCGGCAAAACCTTCAGTATTACACAACAAATTACAAATTCCGGCACCAGATAACTCGCATTTGCGGCAAGCGAATAAATCACCGGCGACATTCCTTCCGGAGCATACGACGCAAAAAACACAACGCCGGAGGTGAAGTGACAGACAAACCTTGTAAAAAATGACACGCCCGCTCCCAAAAATTTGCGACCGGGAAAAAATCCGGCAAGCCCCATCGCCATCATCGGCAAAGGGTAATCGAATAAAACTTGAACCGGGTGCAAGATGAACGGATCAAGAATCATATTTACCATTCCGAAAATAAATCCGGTCAACGCCCCGACTCCCGGTCCGTAAGCGTAAGAAACAAAAAGCAAAGGAATCATTGAACCCGGCGTAACGGCTCCCCCTTGCGGAAAATGATACAGCCGAATTTGATTCAAGACGATTGTGAAGGCAAGCATCAAGGAAATGTTGACGAGCATTTTTGTGGTAAATTTTATTTTCCTTGCGTACAAGCCGAAAAATATCAAGAGCAATACGCCGAGCAGGGCAAATGCCGCAGAAGGATTTTCGGAGATCGCCGCAACAAAATCATTCAAATTTTCCATAACTCAATCTCACATCTTTTTGACGGGTACGGGTCCGCGAGAAAGTGCAATCGCTCCCGTCCGGGCAATTTCAACAATTTCGTAATCGCTCAAAACTTCGCAGAACGCATCAATTTTATTTTGCGTTCCGGTCAATTCGACGACGATATTTTCGCTTGTAACGTCAACGATCTTTGCCCGGAAAATATCGGTAATGCTGACCAAGTCTGCACGGGTTTCCTTCGACGCTTTAACTTTAATCATGACAAGTTCGCGTTCGATTGAGGGAGCCTTGCTCAAATTCACGATTTTTATAACGTCAATCAATTTTCCGAGCTGATTTACAACCTGATCCAGTTCGTTTTCCGACTCCACGCTGACAACGATATTTATTCTGGTGACGCTCGGTTCTTCGGTATAGCCTGCGGAAATACTTTCGATATTGAAAGCCCGGCGGCTGATAAGCCCGGAAACGTGCGTCAAAACTCCCGGCTTATTGTCAACCAAAACTGCCAAAACATATTTTTCCAAAAAAATCACTCTCCATTTTTTCAGCGGTAAGGAATAATTATCCCAAAACCATTTGATCCAAACGCTTGCCGCCCGGAACCATGGGCAATACGTTTTCTTCTTCCGGAACATAGACATCAATAACCGCCGCACCTTTTGAAAATAAAATTTCCGGCAACTCCGTCTGCAATTCTTCCGGCTTGGTCAATCTGTAACCGCGAATACCCATAGCCTGAGCGATTTTTACAAAGTCGCGTTTAAATTTGAGTTCAGACGCGGAATAGTGATGATTGTAGAAAAGTCTTTGCCATTGGCCGACCATTCCCAAAATAAAATTGTGGACGATGACG
>CAJOOE010000030.1 GCA_905236145.1 uncultured Selenomonadaceae bacterium | reverse complement strand
TCAAATTCTCCGGAAAAATCCGGCATAAAAACGTCCGGATTTTTTTCAATATAAACCTGCGTCAAAAAAATTTCCGACGCGAACGGCAAAAATTCTTCGTAAATTTTCGCACCGCCGACGACAAAATTTTCTTCGTCCGGATTTAAAATTTTCCAAAGCTCCGGAATAGAACGGACAATTTCCGCACCGTCAATATTTTTCAGAGTCCGGCTCAAAATTATGTTTCGACGACTTTCAAGCGGTTTTTGTCCGGGAAAAGTGGCAAGAGTTTTTCGCCCGTAAATTATCGTGTGATTTATCGTCAGGTCGTGAAAATTTTTCAAATCCTCGTCCAAGTGAAAAAGCAGGTTGCCGTTCCTGCCCAGCCCGAAATTTTTGTCCGTGCAGGCAACAATTTTTAAATTGAAATCGCGGGGACTGCCGAAAATTTTTTTCACCTCGTCGCCTTTCAATTCAAATTTAAACTCCGGGAAAATTTCGGCAAGCGGAATCGTCGCGAAATCTCTTTCATATAAAAATTTGTGCGGAACGGTCAATCTTTCCGTTTCGATTTTTTCTCCGTCGGAAAGTAAAATGTCAATGTCAAGCGTTCTCGCTCCCCATTTTTCACGCCGCACTCTGCCCGAAATTTTTTCTGTTTCCTGCAATTCGTCCAAAAGTTTTTCGGGATTTAATTCCGTTTCGATTTTTACCGCCGCATTTATGAAGTCCGGCTGATTTTTTACGCCCCAAGCCGCCGTTTGATAAAATGAAGAGACGTTCAAAATTTTTATGCCGGAAATATTTTGTATCAGATTTATTGCGTTGTAAATGTTTTCAATTCGGTTGCCGAGATTCGCACCGAGTCCCAAAAAATAAATCATTTGCGGGAGCGGAAAATTTCAACGGCGGCGTGTTCAAAAATTCCGATAAGTTCTGCGGACGGCTTGCGAATTTTTACTTTGACATTTTCGAGGAGCGGGAAATTTTGCAAAAGCGTTTCGGCAATTTCCTCCGCGACTGTCTCAATCAATTTTCGCGGTTTCCCGCCGACGATTTTTTTGATTTCCTCCATAACCGCCGCATAATCGACGGTATCGGAAATTTCGTCGCTCTTGCCGGCCTTCGACAGATCCAGCCCCAACTCAATATCCGTAATAAAAACCTGCCCGCGTTGTTGCTCCTCTTCGCTGCAACCGTGATGACCGAAAATTTCGATCCCCGTCAATAAAATTTTGTCGCTCATTCTTTTGCACCTCGTTCAAATTTTCAAAGCGTCCGCAATTTTACACATTTTTGAAATCATTTCGACATTGTGAACGCGGACAATGTTTACACCGCGAAGTATCCCGGCAACGCAAGCCGCACCGGTTGCCTCGTCCCGCTCATTTTTTTCAAGTCCGGTCAGATGTCCCAAAATCCTTTTCCGGCTCACTCCCAAAAGCAGAGGGATTTCTCTGCCGTCCAAAATTTTCAACTCTTCAATTCGCCGCAAAATTGTCAAATCTTCTTCCCGCGTCGTACCGAAACCGATTCCGGGATCAAAAATTATCTGCGAACGCGGCAAGCCGGCTTTGTCCGCAATCTCAAAAGTCCGGCGAAAAAAATTTTTAATCTCCGCGATAATGTCACCGTCGGGAGTAAAATTTTCCGGGCGATTGTGCATTGCGATAACCGGAGCGTTGAATTTCGCCGCAATTTTCGCCTTCTCCCCGCCGTCGAATTGCAAGCCGTGAATATCGTTCAAAATTTCCGCACCGGATTTTAAAGCATACTCCGCAACTTCGGCTTTGTAAGTGTCGATTGAAATCGGCACAGGCAATTTTGCAAGGGAGGGAAGAATTTTTTCAAGCCGGAAAATTTCTTCTTCCGCAGTGACGGGAATAAAATTCGGGCGAGTCGATTCCGCTCCGATGTCGATAATGTCCGCTCCCGCCTTTATCAAATTTTCCGCTTGATTTATCGCCTTCTCCGGCGTGTCGAAAAAACCGCCGTCGGAAAATGAGTCGGGCGTGACATTTAAAATTCCCGTTATCAAGGTTTTTCGTCCGAGTTCAATTTCCTTTTTCCGCAACTTCAAAACTTGCATTTTTTTCCTTTCGGTTCGTCGGTGTGTCGGTCAATCAAAAATATTTTTGCCGCCGCCGAGAAGTTCCGTGCAGTTGATTTCCGCATCGTTGAAATTTATTTGCAGATCGAAATTTTCCCGCAAAACTTTCAAGACTTCCGACGGCTTCAAACTTCCTTCCGGCGTGATTTTTATTCCGAACTTCAGCAAAATTTTTTCCCCGTCCCGGAAAATTTTCACCGGCTCGACGACAAAAGATTTTATTTCAATTTCCCGCGTTTTTTTCGGCGTTATTCTCGTGAAGAAAAATTCTTTCGCCGAATTGAATTTTTCGACGGACTCCAAAGCGTCCTCAAAATTTCCGGAAAAAGGCACCGCGACTTCCCAACGCGACATATCCGCCAAAGTCATCAACGCCGCAGACTTTCCGTACAATCTTTTCAGCCGCAAAATTTTCGCTCCGTCCGGCAGACAAGCGTTTAAACGCTCGAAAACTTCCGAAGTCTTTTCCGGCTCCGTCAATTCAAAATCGACAAATTCCGCGTCGCTCGTCACTCCCACAGCCAAAGCCGTCGCAAACGAAACTTTCAAATGCGGATTAAAACCTTCGGAATAAGCCGCCGGCAATTTTGACCGGAGCAAAGCCCGCATAAAGACGTTCATATATTCCAAATGTGAGAGGACGGAAATTTCCCGACCTTTTTGAATCTGTGCCCGAAACTTGAATTTTTCGGATTTTTGCGGGGAAAAATTCGCCGGGTTTATTTGAGTTTTCGCCGGGAAATTTGTCTTTGCAAAATCTTTGACCGACACGCCCAAATTTTGACAAACGCCGCAACCGGTGCAGGAAGTCCTGCGACAATCGCGGGTAAGTTGTCCTGCCGACGCTCTTTCCCACTCGTTCCTCAAAAAATGTTCGCCGACTCCGGGCGAAGTGTGCGACCAAGGCAAAGGTTCATAAAAATCCCGCTCGCGTTCGGAGAAATATTTCGGATTTACGCCGCAAGTTTCAAAAGCCTTTTCCCATAAATCGAATTTAAACAAATCCGCCCAGCCGTCAAATTTCGCTCCGAATCTCCAAGCCGTTTCGATGACTTTCGCAAGCCGGCGATCTCCTCTCGCAATCGCTCCTTCCAAAACAGAAAGTTTCGCATTGTGATAATTGTACACTATCGACCTGTCCCGGATAAGACTTTTCAAAAATTGTTGCCGCCGGTCAAATTCTTCAAGCGAAATCTGCCCGAAACGCTGAAAAGGCGTAAAAGGTTTCGGGACAAAGCAGGACACGCTGACGGTAACCTTTACGCCGCGTTTGCCTTTAATATCTGCGTACAAATCGACAACTTTTTTTGCAAGGTCGGCAATCCCGGCAACGTCCTCATCGGTTTCTGTGGGAAGTCCGATCATAAAATAAAGCTTGACGGTTTTCCACCCCTTGTTGAAAGCCGCCGCACAAGCGTCAAGCAAATTTTTTTCGGTAACGCCTTTGTTTATGACATCTCGAAGTCTTTGCGTCCCCGCCTCCGGTGCAAAGGTCAATCCGCTCTTCCTGACGGCTTGCACTTTGTCGGCAAGGTCAACGGAAAAGCTGTCAATCCTGAGCGACGGCAGGGAAAAACTTACTTTCTCGTTGCAAAACTCAAGCATCAAATCGTCGATTAAATTTTCAAGTTTTGAATAATCCGCACTGCTCAAAGAAGTCAAAGAAATTTCGTCGTGTCCGGTCAAATTTATCAAAGTCCGGGCGGTTTCCCTCAAAATTTCCGGCGATCTCTCGCGAACCGGTCGATAACACATTCCCGCCTGACAAAATCTGCAGCCGCGTGTGCAACCTCTGAAAAGTTCAAGCATAACGCGATTGTGAACGACATCAATAAAAGGGACGATCGGAATTTGAACGGAAGGGACGGCGTTAAAATCTTTGACAACCCGCTTGTAAATTTTCGCGGGAGCGTCCCGTTCAAGTTTTTTCAAGCCGATAAAGTCCCCGCCGGAATAAATCGGCTCGTAAAAAGCGGGGACGTAAATTCCCGGAATTTTTAAAAGTCGTTTCAAGAAATTTTTTCTGCCGCCGGGCTTGCCTTCATTTTTCCACGCGACAAACTCTTCCGCAATTTCTCCGATAATCTCTTCACCTTCGCCGACGACGAAAAAATCGAAAAAATCTGCAATCGGCTCGACATTGTAAACGCATGGGCCGCCGCCGATTATGAAAGGCTCGTCGTCCGTTCTTTCTGCGGCGTGCAGGGAAATTCCGGCAAGGTCAAGCATATTGAGGACGTTGGAAAAAATCATTTCGTACTGCAGAGAAAATCCCCAGAAATCAAAATCCTTTGCCGCGTGTTTCGTTTCAAGAGAAAAGAGCGGAATTTTTCGCGTCCGCATTTCCTCCTCCATATCAATCCACGGGGCGTAAACTCTCTCGCAGAGTGTATCCTCCCGCCGGTTTAAAATACCGTACAGTATAGACAAGCCCAAATTTGACATTCCGACTTCGTAAACGTCCGGCAAAGACAGCAAAAACCTGCACGCCGTCGCGTCAAAATTTTTTCGGACGGCGTTCAATTCCCCGCCCGTATACCTCGCCGGCTTTAAAACTTTATTCAAAACTTCATGCGGTACGGTTATCGACAAAATTTTTTCCCTCGTTTCAAAAAAATCATTCCTCGCCGATAATGCGGACTTCCGGAGTGAGTGTGACACCGTGAGCCTCAAAAACTCTCCGCTTTACTTCTTCAATCAAATTCAAAACATCTGCGGCGGTCGCGTTTCCGGAATTTACGACAAATCCGGCGTGTTTTTCCGAAACCATCGCACCGCCGACTTTCAAGCCCTTCAACCCGGTCTTGTCAATCAGAGTTCCGGCGAAATATCCGCGAGGACGCTTGAAGGTACTTCCGGCACTGGGAAAATTCAAAGGCTGTTTGCTTTCCCGGCGTTCGGTAAAATCCGCCATTTTATTTTTTATCTCGTCAATATTGCCGGGCGACAAATTCAATTCGACTTCGCAAATGGCACAGCCGTTATCTTGAAAAACGCTGTGACGATAATCCAAGTCCAGACTTTCGCCGGAAAATTCGACAAATTCGCCGGTCAAAGTCACTGCCTTCACTTTTCCCGCAACATTTTTAATTTCCCCGTCGTAAGCTCCCGCGTTCATAAAAATTGCACCGCCGATACTGCCGGGAATACCTGTTGCAAATTCAAGCCCGGTCAAAGACTTTTCCGCCGCAAAATTTGAAACGTCCTTCAATTTCGCCCCGGACTGCACGAAGATTTTATTTCCTTCCGCACCGATTTTCCCGAAAAATTCTCCGGAAAATTTTATTACGGCACCGCGAATACCTTTATCGCGTACCAGAACATTTGAGCCGTTGCCGAGAAGAAAAACCGGCATTTTAAATTCGTTGACGAGTTTCAATACTTCCGAAACTTCTTCGGAACTTGACGGAAAAATCAAAATGTCCGCCGCTCCGCCGATTTTAAAAGTAGTGTGTTCGCTCATCGGAGCATCGAAAATAAATTGCTCCGGTTTTAAAAATTTCGCAAGTCTGTTTTTAAATTCGTTTTCCACCTTTCAATCTTTCCACCTTTCCGCCTTCACACTTTCAAGACTGCACCGGTAGAGGCGGAAGTCGTGAGTTTTGCGTAACGTGCAAGATAACCGGTCTTGATTTTCGGCTCCGGCTTGACCCAAGCAGCCCGACGTTTTGCAAGTTCTTCGTCGCTGACTTCAAGCTCCAATTTTCTGTTCGGAATGTCAATCGAAATAATATCTCCGTCCTCAATCAAAGCTATAACGCCGCCGTCCATAGCCTCCGGCGAAATATGACCGATACACGCTCCTTGACTCGCTCCGCTGAATCTGCCGTCCGTGATAAGACCGACCTTCAAGCCCATTCCGGTAATGACCGCCGTCGGATTGAGCATTTCCTGCATACCCGGCCCGCCTTTCGGTCCTTCGTAGCGAATGACCACAACATCGCCGTCGTGAATTTTTCCCTCCATAATCGCATTGACTCCGTCCTCTTCGGAATTAAAGCAACGGGCGGTTCCTTTATAGACAAGCATATCTTCACTGACCGCCGACGCTTTTACGACGGCATAATCCGGACAAAGATTTCCCTGCAAAATCGCAATTCCGCCGGTCGCTCTGTAAGGATTTTCGACGGTGTGAATTACGTCCGCTCTCTCAATTTCCGCTCCTTCGATTCTTTCGGCGACGGTGCCGGTGACCGTCAAAGCGTCCAAGTGCAAAATATTTTTCTTGGCAAGTTCATGCATTACCGCCGTAATTCCTCCCGCCTCTTCAAGGTCTTGCATGTGGTGAGTGCCGGCGGGACTGAGTTTTGTAATGTAAGGCGTTCTGCGTGAAATTTCGTCAAACAAAGTAGCCGGAATTTCAATGCCCGCCTCATGAGCTATCGCCGTCAAATGCAAGACGGTATTTGAAGATCCGCCGATTCCCATATCGACCGTTATCGCATTTTCAAAAGCCTTGCGAGTCAAAATATCGCGGGGACGAATATTTTTTTTGAGCAAGTCCATGATGACTTTTCCGGCACGTTTCGCCAAAATCAACCTTGCCCCGTTGTAAGCCGCCGGGATCGTCCCGTTGCCGGGCAGAGCCATTCCGAGTGCCTCACTCAAGCAGTTCATTGTATTCGCGGTGAAAAGTCCCGCACACGATCCGCAACCCGGACAGGCGTGAGATTCAAGGTCGGTCATTTCTTCCCGCGACATTTGCCCCGCCGCAAATTTTCCCGCCGCCTCAAATGCCTGACTTACGCTTATATCGCGTCCGTGAAAACGTCCGGCAAGCATGGGACCGCCGCTCACGATTATCGAGGGAATATTGAGCCGAGCCGCCGCCATGAGCATACCGGGAACGACTTTATCGCAATTCGGAATAAGGACGAGAGCATCGAAACCGCTTGCCATAGTCACAGCCTCAACGGAGTCGGCTATAAGTTCGCGGCTTGCCAGAGAATATTTCATTCCGGTATGTCCCATCGCTATTCCGTCGCAAACGCCGATTGCGGGAAATTCAACCGGAGTTCCTCCCGCCGCCGCAATTCCCAATTTCGCCGCCTCTGTGATTGATTTCAAATGCATGTGACCGGGAATAATTTCGTTGAAAGAATTGCAAACGCCGATTAAGGGACGCGAAAGCTCCTCCGGTCCGAAACCGTTTGCGTTAAAAAGTGAACGGTGGGCACAACGCGTCGCACCCTTTTTTACAACATCGCTTCTCATCTTTAAAACTCTCCTTAAAAAAATTTTTTTCGTTAAATTCAATCGTCTGTATATCTCAAAGCATTTTCCGGAATTTTTTTCAAAACCGGCAAATCCGTCTGCAACCCTCTCTTTTCTGCCGATTTTAAAATTTCCCTGCAAAAAATTCGTACATTTCACCGTCGGCAATCCGGCAAAAATTTTTTTTAAGCCTCAATGCTCAAAATTTTTGTGAATCCGTCCGGAGATTTCGCGACCCCGTAAATCGCACTCATATAAGCCATTGTACCTTTCCGGTGAGTTATTACGATTATTTGACCGTTCGCCGCAACTTTCCTCAAATATTCGCCGAATCTTACAAGGTTTGCCTCGTCCAATGCCGCATCAATTTCGTCCATTACGCAAACGGCGTTGGGTTTAAATTTCACCGCAGCAAACAAAAGAGCGATAACGGTCAACGCCCTTTCCCCACCGGAAAGCATCGTCAATTCCTGAGTCTTTTTATTCGGCATACGGACTTTGACTTCAACGCCGCCGGACAAAATATCGTTTTCGTCCGTCAAATTTAAAGACGCATTACCGCCGCCGTTCATTTCGGAAAAAACTTCTCCGAAAAGTTTGTTGATTTTTTCAAACGCCGCTCCGAATTCGCCGGCAATTTTTTTATCCGTTTCGGCTATGAGTTTTTCAAGATTTTTTTTCGCGTCCGTCAAATCCGAAATTTGCCCGTTTAAAAATTTGTGCCGTTCGTTCACTTCGCGAAATTCCGCCGCCGCTCCGGGATTTACCGCTCCCAGATCCGCAATTTCTTCCGCAATTTCTTCGCGACGCTTTTTTGAATTTTTTGTCGAAATTTCGCCGAGTTCGTCCGTTGCCGCCTTAATGTCCTCGGAAAATCCTATTTCTTCCAGCAAAATTTTGAACTGTGCGGAATTGACTTCAATTTCCTGAATCTGCCGGCGAATTTTGGCAAGTTTTCTGCCGACTTCCTTTGCATTTTTTTCACTCTCGGAGAATGCGTTCATTTTCTCCGCTTTCGTCGCGTAAAATTCCCGGTGCTTTTGTTGCCCGACTTCGTGCAGAGTTTTTTTCAGTGAAGTTTCCTTTTCGAGCCGGGCAAGTTCTTCGGAAGTTTCCCGCATTTCGTCGGTCAAACTTTTTTCTTCGTCCTTTGCCCAATTCACATCGTCCGTCGCCTGTTCGATTTTCGATTCCAAATTTTCCGTTTGAGATTTCAGCCGCATAAATTGCTCTTTCAAAATTTCGACTTCCTCCGCCGGCTCTTTCAAATTCTCTTCAGCCGTTTCGATTTTTTCGGCAAGGATTTTGTCGTCGGCTTTGAATTTTTCGATCTTATTCAAATTCAATTTTATTTTCGCGGTAACGTCGGCAAGCGAAATTTTCAACTCGCCCCGTTTCTTTGTCAATTCGTCTTTCTTTTGAGTTCCTGACTCTTTCAAGTCTTTTGAAGAATTTAAAGCCGCAAGCCGATTGTTCAAATTTTTTTCCGCCGACTCGACTTTTGCACGAAATTCCGCAGACTTTACATTCAAGCCGGAAATGTTTTCGTTGAGTTTTTCAAGTTCCCCGCTTACGTCGGCAAGGTCTTTTTCGACGATTTTTGAAGAATTTTCGATTTTGGAAATTGTCTTTTGAATTGCGGCACATTCCCGGTTCAAAACTTCAATCTCTCCCGCACGACCGATTATGTTAAATTCCTGACCGCGAATACTGCCGCCGGTCAAAGAACCGCCCGCACTCATAACCTCGCCTTCCAAAGTCACCGTTCTGATTCTGCGTTTTTTTGAAATTTCAAATGCCGTGTCCATATTATCGACTATCAGAGTTTTTGACAGCAGAAAATCCGCGACGCTCCGGAATTTCTCGGCGACTTTCACAAGTTGATTTGCATAGCCGACGACGCCGGGAAAATTTATCGGTGCGTCCGGTTGCGGCGGGTGAATTGTCGTAATCGGCAGAAAAGTTGCTCTGCCGATTTTTTCGCGTTTCAAAAATTCAATCGCCGATTTCGCGGTAAATTCATTGTCGGTGACGATATTTTGAGCTCCGGCTCCCAATGCCGTTTCGATCGCGGTTGCGTATTCGCGGGGGACTTCCAAAAGTTCTCCGACCGCTCCGAAAATTCCGGCTCGCCAATCTTCCCGGCTTTTCAAAACAGCTTTCGGAGCACGGGAATACCCTTCATAACCCGCCTGCATATTTTTTAAAATCTTCAGCCGACCCTCCCGCTCGGTCAATCTCTTTGCAAGGTTCTCGGCTTGATTTTTAATTTCTTCCCGCTTGTCGGAAATTTCCGTCCGCGAATTTAAAAGTTCGATTCGCTTTTCCGTCGTTTCGTTCAACTCGGAATTTATTTCGGACAGATTTTTTTTGAGTTCGGCAAGTTCGTTTTCCGCCGCCGCGACTTCCTCCGCAAGTTGCAATTCAAATTCTTCACGATTTCTTTGAGCGTTTCCGATTGCGGCAAGGTCGTGTTCCAAAATTTCCGTCGCACTCTTTATTTGAGCCTCGTCCCCCGCCAATTTCGCGGAAAGATTTTGAGCGGAAGAAATTTCTTCCAGCAAATTTCGCCGCTTTAAATTTAAATCTGCCGCAAATTTTTTTGCGGATTCCAGTGCGGCAGTTTTTTCTTCAAGCTCCTTTTCCCGGCGTTTAAATTCCTCTTTCGCCTTCTCCAAAGTCTTTTTGTCCGCATCGATTCCGGAAATCAGGGCGGCTTGTCTTTGCTTGAGTTGGGTGTGCATTGAGCCGTTCATAACCTGCCGCTCTTGAAGTTTTGCGATTGTCGCGGAATTTTCTTCCAAAGTCCGGCGAAGTTTTTCGTTTTCGTCGGCTTGATTGTGCATTTCGCGTTCAATGTTCAAAACTTCCGAATTTAATTTTTCCGATTCAGATTCCGACTTTTGAAATTCGGCGTTTAAAGTTTCTTCGGAGTTCTTGAGTTCGCCAAGGTTTTTTTCGACTTCCTCAAATTCCGAATTTATCAAAATTCTTCTTTCGGCTTGAAGTTTGAAATATTTTTGAGCGGTCGCCGCCTGAATTTTGAGCGGCTCGATTCTGTCCTCAAGTTCCTTCAAAATATCGTTAAGCCGGAGTAAATCCGCCTCCGTGTCGTCCAATTTTCTGACGGTTTCCCTTTTCCTCATTTTATACTTTGTCACGCCGGCAATTTCGTCAAAAAAAGCCCGTCTTTGTTCCGGCTTTGCGAGCAGGAGTTCATCGACTTTATTTTGCCCGATAATTGTAATTCCGGAGTCGGCAAAGAGTGCGATAACGTCTTTTACCCTTGCGGCATCGTCATTTATTCTCACTTCCGATTCGCCGGAGCGGAAAATTTGCCGGGACACGGTGAAATTTTCGCCGTTCTCGTTCTGCAGGTTTAAAGTAACTTTTGCGGTATTGCAGGGCTTTCTTTTTTCCGTCCCGTTGAAAATCAAGTCTGCGGATTTTGTCGCTCTCATCGTCCGCGAATTTAATTCACCGACAACCCAGCGGAGAGCGTCGGCAATATTGCTTTTCCCGGAGCCGTTCGGCCCGACAATTCCGGTCAAGCCTTCGCGAAATTCAATTTCGGTTTTATCCGCAAAAGATTTAAAGCCGTTGATTGAAAGTTTCTTTAATCGCAAAATTTTCACTCCAAAAGATGTTCAGCCGACCGGATTACAATTCTTTTTTCAAATCTTCAACCAATTTGTTTATCCGTTCAAATTTCAACTTGTAACTTACCCGGTTTGCTATAAGCCTTGCCGTCGCCTCCGAGATCGTCACAATTTCTTCCAAATTGTTTTCCCGCAAAGTCGTCCCCGTTTCCACGATATCGACAATGCTTTCGGAAAGTCCGACTATCGGCCCGAGTTCAATGGAGCCGTTCAACTTTATATATTCCATTTGCATACCGCGAGATACAAAAAATTTTTCCGCAGTGTGAGGAAATTTTGTCGCGACGCGAGTGTGTGAATAGTCCGCAAGGCAAGCCCGTTTTTTGTCTTTGGGGACAGCCATCATCAGCCGGCATTTTCCGAAACCCATGTCCAAAAGTTCGTAAATATCTTTGCCGGATTCTTCGATAACGTCTTTCCCTATTATTCCTATATCCGCCGCTCCGTATTCGACGTAAGTGGGAACGTCTGCGGTCTTTGTTATTATAAATTTGATTTTCAAGTCCTCGTTGGTTATGACCAGCTTGCGGGATTTTTCGCTCAAGCCTTCAGCCGTTATGCCGATTTTCTTCAGCAAGTCTGCGGAAAGTCCGAAAAGTTTTCCCTTCGGCAAAGCTATAGTCAAATATTGTTCATCGGTCATTTATTGCAATCCTCCGAAAAAAAATTTTTTTATTTTATGTTGAAAGCCCGGCAAGCATCTTCGCCGTAATCCTCTTTCAACTTTTCGATTAAAGGTCTTGCCCGGTCTTTGAAAGGTTGAAGTTCTTCCGGCGTCAATTCGATAATTTCCACGCCGCTTGCCGCCGTTTTCATCTTTATTTCGCGTTCGCTTCTTTCAATCGTGTTTCTGCTCATTTCGCAAGCCTGAATAACCTTTTCTCTTATCAACTTTTGCGTGTCCCCGTCGAGTTGATAAAAAGTTTTCCCGGTCGCCGCGATTATGTAATTTTCATAGGAGTAATTCCAAATCGTCAAATATTTTTCGAAGTTGTTCAAATTCCTGCTGTACGCCTGAAACAATCCTATGTCGTGTCCGTCAATGCTGCCTTTGTTCATCGCGTCGATAAGTTCGCCGGTACTCATGGGAACCGGGACGGCGTTAAACATTCGGAAAAAATGCAAAGTGTCCCGGTTACCCAAAATGCGAATTTTCAGATCGGTGAAATCTTCCGGCATTCTTATCGGTCGAACATTGTTTGCAATTTGCCTGAAACCGTTGTGAAACGATCCGAGATAAACGATTCCCTTTTTCGCCAAAATTTTTTCGTAATACTTCCCGCCCGTTTCGTCAATTACTTTTCTTGCGTCGCGGTAGGTGGAAAAAATCCAGGGAATTGTGGCAACAGCCATTCCGGGATCTATCGCCGAATAAGTTCCGGAAGGGAAAATCGCAAAATCGACGGAACCGTTTGCAAGTTCCTCAACATCTTTTGTAGTATTTCCTCCGGCAAGTTTGTCATTGGGATAGACTTCGATTTTTATTTTGCCGCCGGAATCTTTTTCGACAAGTTCGGCTATTTTTAAGGCGGTCAAGGTGTCAATTCCTTCATCTGCTCCGGAAGTCGTAATGACCAGACGAATTTTTTGCGGATCGCCGGAATTTGAATTTTTCGGAATTATATTCGACTCGCTGCAACCGGATATTGCCGAAACAGTCAGCAAAAGAAAAATGAGCAAAAATTTTTTCATCGTTTCAATCTCTTTTGTCTTTCCACCCGGATTTGTTTACCTGACGGGCACGGGCTATGGCAAGATTATTTTTCGGGACGTTTTCGGTAATCGTCGAACCCGCCGCAATATAAACTCCGTCCTCAACCGTAACCGGAGCGACAAGATTTGAATTGCAACCGACAAAGACATCGTTGCCGATTTTTGTGCGGAATTTCGTCTTGCCGTCGTAATTTACCGTAATCGTCCCGCAACCCATATTCACGCCGCTGCCCATATCGCAATCGCCGATATATTGAAGGTGGGGAAGTTTTGAGCCTTCGCCGATATTTGAATTTTTGACTTCGACGAAATTGCCGATCTTGACTTTTGCGGAAATTTTGCTGCCCGGTCTTATGTGGACGTAAGGCCCCATGACAACGCCGTCGCAAATTTCCGATTCGTGGCAATAACTGAAATGAATTTTTACATTGTTCCCGACGGTCATATCGGTCAGACGGGTATTCGGTCCCAATTCGCAGTCCTCGCCGATTTTTGTTTTTCCCTCAATGTAAGTGCCGGGATAAATTATGGTGTCTTGCCCGATCTCAACTTCGGCATCTATGAAAGTACTGCCGGGATCTGTAATCGTAACGCCGTTTTCCATAAGTTCAAAATTTTTCTTCTGCCGCAAAACTGCCTCTGCGGCGGCAAGCTGTACACGGGAATTTATTCCGAGCGTCAATTTGAAATCGTCTGCCTTAACCGCTCCGATTTTTTCTCCGTGTTTTTTGAGAATCGTCAAAACGTCCGGCAAGTAATATTCGCCCTGTGCATTTTCGTTTTTCACTTCCGGCAGAGCGTCGAAAAGTTTTTGAACGTCAAAGCAATAAATCCCGGTATTGACTTCGCGAATTTCTCTTTCTTCTTCCGTCGCGTCTTTATGTTCGACAATTTTTTTGAAAGAGCCGTCATTCTCGCGAATAATTCTGCCGTAACCTGTCGCGTCGGGCATTTCGGCGGTCAGCACGGTTGCCGGAAATTTCGACTGTTCGTGTGCCGTTACAAAACTTTTTATCATTTCGCCGGTGACCAGCGGAGTATCTCCGCAGAGAACAATGAGCGTCCCGGAAGAATTTTTGAAATTTTCTTTCGCCGACAAAACAGCGTGACCGGTGCCGAGTTGTTCGGCTTGCAAGACAAATTCCACGCCGGAAATTTGTTCCTTCACCTTCTCCGACCCGGAGCCGATAACAACGACTTCCCGCGAAGATCCCGCCGCCTTTGCCGCATCGATTACATGTTGCAGCATCGGTTTTCCGCAAACTTTGTGCAAAACTTTGGGCAACTTGCTTTTCATTCTCGTACCTTTGCCCGCCGCCAATATGATCGTTTCCATAAAATTTTTTCTCCTTTCCGCCTGAGAGCGTCATCTTCCCGATTAACCTTTCCACTTTTCTTTCAATTCCCCTGCAAGAAAATAATCAATATTTATCCGGCGTGAAAGTGACAACAAAAAATAACCGGCTTGACAAAATTTTTTGACCGGTTAAAATTACTGAAATATAAAATATCGGGAGAGGGGCGGGAAATGGAAAAATATTACTTGGCGGCGTTGAGCGGAGCGAACGGGATAGGTTATCGGCGAGTAACAAAGATGATCGAATTTTTCGGAAGTGCGGAAACCGCCTGGAAACTTTCGGATTATGAGTTGGAGAAGATCGGACTTCCCGCATCGGCTTTAAATTCTCTGCTGAATTTTCGCAGACAAAATCCGGATTTTCCCGAAAAACTTGCCCGGGACTGTACGGACGGCAAAATGAATCTGTGTACCGTCGCCGATGAAGATTATCCGCCGATTTTAAAAGAAATTCAGTACCCGCCGCCGGTTTTTTATTATCGCGGAAAACTTCTGCCGGAAGTCAACAGAATTGCAATGGTCGGTTCGCGGAAAAGTACAAATTACGGTGAGCGGGCGGCGTTTATGTTTGCGGAAGATTTGGCTGCGGCGGGATTGACCGTTGTTTCCGGAGCGGCTTACGGCATAGATACCTGTGCCCACAGGGGAGCGTTGAAAACCGGCAGGACGGTCGCCGTTTTGGGTAACGGATTGAATTGGAAAAATAATCCGGCGAAAGAAAAATTGCTTGACGAAATTGCGGAAAACGGCGTTGTCATAAGCGAATTTGAGCCGAATATGCAGCCGAGTGCGATAACCTTTCCGCCGAGAAACAGAATTATTGCCGGACTTTGTGCGGGTGTTATCGTCGTCGAGGCGGGAATAAAAAGCGGGGCACTTATAACGACAAATTATGCGGCGGATTACGGGCGGGACGTTTTCGCGATTCCGGGAAGTATCTTTTCCGAAATGAGCAAAGGGTGCAACAAATTGCTTTATGACGGAGCAAAAGCGGTTACCGATGCCCGCGATGTTTTGGAATTTTATTCGATTGAAATTCCGCAAAAAAATTTCCGGAGCGTATCGACACCGACACCGCCGGAAAAAATTTCCCGCCCGGAAAAGAAATTGCCGGTGCAAGTCGAATTAAAATCTTCGCCGGAATTACCGCCGAAAGAAAAACCGGAAGGAAAAGCGGCTGAAGTTTTCGACGCAATACCGCCGGACGATTTCATAACGAGCGAAGAAATTTTGATAAAGACGGAAAGCGTCGAACCCGGCGAACTTCCGCGTCTGCTGTTGCAACTTGAGTTGAGAAATTATATAGTAAAGGAAAACGAAAAGTATAAAAGAATTTAGGGTTACCAAATAAAGAAGGGTGAAGTGTGAAGTCGTGAAGAAAGAAAAAGTGCCGAAGTCGCTCATTTTGACCGAAACTTCGGGTAAAGCAAAAACTTTGAAGAAAATTGTCGGAAGTTCTTACTCGGTAATTTCGACGGACGGATTTTTGAAAGACTTGCCGAAAAGCAGGATCGGAATTGACACGGAAAACAATTACACGCCGGACTATATAACGATTCGCGGCAAGGGAAGTCTTTTGAAAGAACTCAAGACCGAAACTTTAAACGCACGGCGGGTTTTTTTGGCGACGGATCCCGATGCCGCCGGTGAATTTATCGCAAGACAGTATTGCGAAATTTTCGGTGTAAATCCCAAGTCCCGGAGCAGAATTGTTTTGAACGATTTGACGAAAGCGGCGGTAAAAGCCGGAATTGAAAATGCAAGACCGATTGACGAAAAACTTGCCGACTCTTTTCAAGCCGGGCAGATTATCGACAAACTTGCAAGCCACAGGATCGGCGAATATTTGGAATGTAAAATTTATCGCGGAGTCAAAGTCGGAAGATTCCGGGCAATTCTTTTGAAATTGATAAAACAATCTGCCGGCGGTCTGAAAAAGTCCGTGACAATTTCCGGCGAACGTCCGAATTTGGCGGACGTACAAAAATTGGCGTTGAAGGAATTGAAATTTTCCGCATCGCGTACACGGCAAATTTTGACGCAACTTTATGAAGGATTTTCCTTCGACAAAAAAGAGATCGGCGGCTTGATAAAATTTCCCGGAGCCGGAAATATCGAACTTTCCGACGATTTACGAAAGCCGGAGGACGTAAAGGAAATTTTGCTTTCCAATCAATTCAAACTTTACGATTTGATTTACAAAACCGTTTCCGACAAACATTTTTCCGTGACATTTGATCCGGTCGGCGGCTGTGATGAGGCGGCTTTGCTGAACGCCCTCGACGAACTCGGAATTGATTGGGCGGCTCATTATTCCGCAGGAATTGCCGGCTTGATAAAAAGAGGTTATGTTTCCGCGAAAGATTCAATTTTCACCGTGACGGAACTCGGCGAAAGGATATTGAACGCACTGGACAAAGATTTTGACGACGTTCTCGGTGTCGAAACTTACAAAAATATTTCTGCGTTGGAAAAAGAAATTGTTGCCGGCACGGTGACGAAACAAGAGCTTACAGAAAATTATTGCGACAAGTTTGAAAAAGTTTTCGCGGAAGTAATGAAAAATTTGGGTGATGATGCGGTACCTAAAGAAGTTCCCGCAATAGAAACCGATGAAGTTTGCGAAAAATGCGGGAATAAAATGGTAATAAGACGCGGGCGTTACGGCGTGTTCCTTGCCTGCTCCGGCTATCCTCACTGCAAAAATACAAAACCTTACGTCGAATATCTGGAGCAAAAATGCCCGAAATGCGGCGGCAGATTGACGCAAAGGAGAATAAAGGGAAACAATATTTTGTACGGCTGCGAAAATTTCCCGACCTGCGACTTCAACACTTGGGACGAACCGCAAAACATTCCCTGCAAAATTTGCGGAAGTACCATGCTTTTGCACAGATTCAAAGACAGGGCCCCGCTTTTCTACTGCAGCAACGAAAATTGCATGACACGCGAAAATCACCCGATGAATAAAATTTTGGAGGACGCAAAAAAGCGTTACGAAATATCAAAAAAACGCCGCGAGGAACGGCGTGAAAAACGTGAATTGAAAAAGGCGGCGAAATAATTTTCCCGGTCAGTCCGTGCCGAACCGCTGCACTCGGTAATCTTCATGATTTGCCGCCTCTCTGCAAAAAAAAGGCGGCAAGTTTTTTTCTTGTCGCCCGGAAATATATTTTATCCGTTAATCACGAAACTGTAACCGGCATCGAATGATTCGCCGGCGGGAAGTTCTCTTATTCCGTCTTTCTCTGAAATATTGCCTTTGAAGTCCGCAAAATCCGCGTGACCGTGCCAAGGCTCAATGCAAAGGAACGGAGCGCCTTCCTTCGTCCAAATTCCCCAGAAAGGAAAACCTTTCGCCCGGACGGTGACGGATTTTTTGCTCTTGCGTGAACAAATGGAAACTTCGTCGGATTTCAGATCGTCAAATACAAGTGCGTCGTCTTTGAAAAGGTCGTAATTCAAATCAAGTTCCTTGCCGTTCAGACAGGCAACGCGGTCATGTGACAGAGGCCCGGAAGGCAGGAGCATTATCCGCTCGGAATTTTCGGCAAGGTCAAACTTCAAATAGCAATCCTCAAATTTTTCTCCCTCGACAATCGGGCATTTCAAAGCCGGATGGGCTCCGATTGAAAAATACATCGTCTTGTCGTCCTCGTTTTTGACCGTCCAGACAAGTTCGACGGAATTGCCTTTCAAAATGTAAGCGATCTCCAGCCGGAATTTGTACGGATAAACTTTCAAAGTTTCTTCGCTCCAATTCAACGCAAAGACGACTTCGTCACTCTCCTCGCGAATACACTCAAAGTCTGAAGTCCGGGCGAAACCGTGTCCCGGCAACTCAAATTCTTTTCCTTCCGCACGATATTTTCCGTCAACCAGTTTTCCGACAATCGGGAAAAGCACCGGCGAAGAATACTTCCACCATTTCGGATTTGAGTCGAAAAGATACTCCGTCCCGTCCGAAAGTTCGGTGATTGATTTCAATTCGGCTCCTCTGTCGGCAACCGTGATTTTCAAAAAATCATTTTGCAAAGCGTGAAGCATTAAAATCTCCTCCTCGAAAAAAATTAAACCCGAAAGATCTTCAAAAATTATTTTCTCCGGAAATGTAAAGTTTCCTGTTTATGTATTGATAAAATAAATAATCCGGTGTAAAATATTGCCCGAATGAAAGTTTAATGTAAGGAGTGCGGGAAATGGCAACAGAAAGATATTTTAAAAAACTTTTGTCTTTGCAGGAAAATTTTTCGGTCAAAATCATTACCGGACTTCGCGGCACCGGAAAAACCGCCTTGCTCAAGAAATTTGCCGCCCGTCTGCAAAATGACGGAGTAAATTCCGACGAAATAATTTTTATCGACTTTGAGGAGAGAGAGGACATCAGGGATTTTCGCCGACTGTATGAGGTCGTCAGCGGGAAGTTGAGCGACTCGGAAAGAATGTATCTTCTTTTCGACAACATTCAACTTGTCAAAGATTGGGAAAAAGCGGTCAATGCTTTTTTCGTAGGCTCGCCCGCAGAAATTTATTTGACCGGTACAAGTGAAGGCGTTATGACCGGAGAACTCAAAAAAATTTTGCCGGACAATATCGACATTGTGCAACTTTTCCCGGCAGGCGTTTCCGATTTCCCGAACGGCGAAGAAAAATTTGAGGACTTCATAAATTTCGGAGGTTTGCCGGAAGTTTTGAATTTCGGCGGCGATAAAGAGTCTTTGCCGAAATTTTTGAACGGATTGTATTATGAAATTGTTTTCAAAGATATTGTTGCGGAAAATATGATACGAGATGCCGGACTTTTCGATTCCCTCCTGCGGTATCTTGCAAGAAATATCGGAAACCCGATAAAGCCGGCGGAAATTTACAAATACGCTTTGTCGATAAACCGGTCGATTACAACTTTTACTTTGGAAAATTATTTAAACATCGCGGAAACTTCCGGATTGGTTCGCCGTGTTCGCCGCTATGACATTAAAAACGACACGAAGCTCAACGGCTCGGAACGAATTTATTTTGTCGATAACGGAATTTTAAATGCGGCTTTGAATTTTTCGCCGGACGGGCAGGCGAAGTTGATAAAAAATGCAGTGTTTATGGAATTTTTGCGGCGGGGATTCGACGTAAAATCCGGAAGGCTCGGAACGGCGACGGTCGAATTTTTCGCGACTTCCGGCGAAGAGAAAATTTTCGCCCAAGTACAAACCGACGAAAATGAAAAAATGAGGACGACACTTTTACGCCCGCTGAAGAAGTTGGTCAATTTAAAAAAATCGGAAAAAATATTGCTGATTTCTTTGAAATCCGGTAAAATGCGGAAAGGCGTTGAAGTCATCGGAATCAAGGATTTTCTCGGAAGGTGATTTTTGAAAAGAAAATACAGACATTTTTAGTCTTTATATTCAGCGTTTGTTATGTTTCAGAGCACAGTCTGTGGAGGTGTTCTTTATGGCTGAGCGCGAGATAAAATATCGCGGCTTGAAAACTTTTCAAATATTCAGCGGCGAAATGAAAAGTGTTTGGATTTAGGGATTTTATCTTAAACGCGGGATTTACGGCGATCCCGGACCGCAGGCACACATTTTTGTATATGAGAACGGCTATGAAGGCTACCGCGTCGATTCCAAGACGATCGGACAGTTTACGGGACTTACCGACATTGACGGAACAGAAATTTATGAGGACGATATAATTTCTTTTGAAAACGGAAGAATGGGCGTTGTTGAATTTTATCGCGGCAGTTTCGTCGTTCGTGCCATAAACAGGGATATGATGCAGAATCTTTACGAAATTGACGAACAGTATTTGAAGGTTTTGGGCAATCGCTTTGAGAATCCGGAGTTGTTGACGGTACAGAAATCGGTCGTAAAAAAAAAGTCAAATCCGGAAGATCAACATACTTCGCATAAAGTGAACAAAGATTTTGTTTTCGGAAAGTGATGATTCAAATGTCAAAGAAATTTTTTGCGGCGGCGATCCTCGCCGCTTTTGTTTTGACCGGATTAAATCCGGCAGAGGCTTATGATTTGCCGAAAGTAAAAATCATAAAGCCGAGTAAAAAAAATCCGCCGAAAGTCGAGGAGAAAAAGGAAAGTAAACCGACTCTCGCAACAAATTACGCGGCGAAAATAAAAACACTTGTCGAGTCCGGCAAAAAAATTCCTTACGATTCGCCGGAGAGAATTTACATCGACAAAAATTTTGTGTTTATCTGTTTTTATAAAAATGAGGCGTTCTTCCTGGACAAATTTTCCCTTTTCCAACATAAAAATTCGGGAAAAAATTTCGGCTGGGAGCAGTATGTTTTTCCGATAGGTCGGGAAATTTCTCCGAAAAATGCAAAGGCGGTAAAACAAAATTTTTACACGGACGGAAAAAATATTTACAATGCCAAGCGGGCGGTCGGAAATATTGCGGACGTTAAAGACGACGAGGACAGATTTTTTTTGGAAGAATGTTTTAACGTCGGATATTATTACGCTTTCGGAAAAATTTTTGACGGAGTGAAAAATTCCCGGTGAAAATTTTTCGTGCAATCTTCGACGCGGCAATCAATTTTATTTTTCCGCCGTTCTGCCCGTTGTGCCGAGAAATTGTCGATAAACGCGGGGAACTTTGCGAAAAATGTGCGGAAAAAATTTTGTCGATTGAGGAAATTAAAAATCCTCAACCGCCGATTTCCGGTGCCTTGCGTTTGACGAAATATCGCAAGGGGACGAGAAATTCTCTGCGTCGCGTGAAATTTTTGAGCGACTTGAATTCTCTGTCCGGTCTGAAAAGCATTTTAAACAAAGCCGCCGAATTTGAAGAAGTGAAAAATTTTCTCCGGGAAATTGATGTTGCCGTTGCCGTGCCGATAAGCGAGGAGAAGTTGAAAAAACGCGGTTTCAATCAAAGCGAGCAGATTTTTGCCGACGAACTTAAAAATTTTAACATACCGCTTGAAAATATTTTGACGAGGACAAAAGAAACTTCACCGCTTTACAATTTAAATCGAACGGAGAGAAAAGCGGCGGTCAGCGGCGTTTTTTCGCCGACCGAAAATTTAAATTTGACCGGAAAAAATGTTTTGATCGTCGATGATATTTACACGACCGGTGCGACGGTGACGGAGTGCGGCAGAGTTTTAAAAAATTGCGGTGCGGCAAAAATTTTTGTTTTGGTTCTTGCGTCCGACTTCGACGAAGAATTTAAAAATTCGCACCGTGAAAAATTGCCGTCCGTCTTTGAAAAAATTTTGGATATTCTTATCGAACGCTTGAAGAAAAAAAAACGGCTTGCCGAATGAAAATTTCGGCAAAATTTTTTTTTGCAGGGAATTTGAAATGTCGGCAGAAAATGTAACTCCGAAGTTTTTAAACGATTTGAAATTTGAATAAGGGGAATTTTGCCGATGAATACGATGGGAATTTTGGGGCCGCGAGGCACACACTCCGAAGAGGCGGCAATGAAGTTAAACGGAATTTTGCCGGAGCCGGTGAAAATTGAAATTTTTTCCGAAATTTTTGAAGTGCTCAATGCGGTTGAGGACGGCAGAGTCGATTCCGGATTCGTGCCTGTCGAAAATTCGCTTGAGGGTGCAATAAACATAACTCTGGACACTCTGGCGGGGAGCGATAAAATGATTGTTGTCCGCGAAGTCATTGTCCCGATAAAAAATTATTTGATGACAAAGCCGGAAACGAATTTGACCGGGATAAAGAGGATTTATTCCCACGCCCAGCCGATTTCTCAATGCAGAAATTATTTGCGTGCCAATTTTTCCGGAGCGGAACTTTGTGCGGTGCAGAGTACGGCAAGGGCGGCGGAAATTGTTTCGGAGTCCGGACAAGATGAAGGTGCGGCGGCAATTTGTACCGAAAGTGCCGGGAAAATTTGCGGACTGGTGACGAGAGCGGAAGAAATTCAGGACAATCCGGCGAACTGTACGCGATTTTTTGAAGTCCGGCGAAAAGATGAAGTTTTGCAAACGGATAATGCCGGCGACAAAGTTTTGATTGTCTGTCGTATTGACGGAAGTCGTCCGGGTGCATTGTGCGAAGTTCTGGAAGAATTTTCTTCCCGCAAAGTCAATATGACCCGGATTGAATCGCGTCCCGCCCGTACTCAACTGGGCGAATATATTTTTTTCTTCGACTTGGAAATTTCCGACAATATTTTTTCGGTGAAAGATTCTGTTGCGTCGGTAAGAAAAAAAAGCATTATGTTGAAAAATTTGGGAACCTTCCCCGTCATTCGTTTCGACGTGTAAATTTTTTTGAAAGGTTTTGAAGTGGTCGCTCATATATTTGTCGATGCCGAAAATGTTCCGCAGGATACCGGCTTGCTTGCGGTGAAATTTTTCGATCGTAAGTACGAAATAAAAAAAGTCGATATAATAACGCAAGAAAATACAATGCCGGCGTTGTATAAAAATTTGGACGACGATTTATACAGAATACAAAATTGCAATAACGGGAAAAATATGGCGGATACTTGGCTTTGCGTCGAAATTGCAAAGACTGTTTTTGAGGAGCCGGAAACAGAAGTAATAATTATTATTTCAAACGACAGAGATTTTTTGCCGGCGGTCAAACTCTCCGTCGAACGCGGAAAAAAAGTTGTCATGGTTTCCAATTCCGATATGACGAACACAAAAAATTTTTTGAAAGGCGTTTCGGTCAATCCGAAAAATATTGAATTTGTCGATTATCGCGAATGGATTATTTACGGCTTTTTGGGCGACGACAATGCGGAAGAAACGGGAAAATATTTCAAAATGTATGAAAAACTTTTGGACAATTATCCTGCTTTATCCGGTCAAATGCGGCAATTTTTCGCTCAAAATATCCGCAAACTCAAATACATTTTCATAGCATACGCCGGCAAAATTTACGAAGTCCCTTTTGTAAACGCCCGACCGATTACCTTTTTGATTCAGACCGCCCGCGAATTGAATATTTTCTCCAAAACTTTAACCAAGAGAAAATTTGCCGCGAAAAATCTTTTGAAACTTGAGAACGGCAACGCTTTTCTTTTCACGCCGGAGGAAATGGAAATTATAGAAAACGGTGTTCCGGCGAAGTTTGACAAAAATTTTCTGACTGATATTTTGGCGATATTTTCGACGAAATTGGAAAAATTGACGACAATTTTTATAAAGACGAAAAAGGGAATCGCGGAAATTCCCTTTGTAAACGGAATGAAAAAATCTGAATTTGAAATTCTTCTCCGCAGACTGCAAATCGTAAGCGAAAAAAATTTTCCCGATGACCTTGTCGAAAAAAATTTTTTGAAACTCGTCAAAGGTCATATTTACTTTATGAGCGAGGAAGAAATCAACGATTCCGAAATTGAAAATGCCGGAAAAAACCTTCTCCGCCAAATGACGATTTTTATAATGCACGGCGGTAAATTGACCGAAATCCCTTTTGTGAACGGTACGCCGCTTGAGAAGTTTGCAAAATATTTGCGTAAGAAAAAAATTATCGGCAAAAATGCCGGCATAATGAAAGTTCTTCAAAAGAATTTTTTGAAAAGCGAAAACGGCAGAGTCTATCTCGACACGGATTCAGTAATTTCCGATTAAATCGCTTGCATTCCGTTCGGATCGAATGATATAATTCGCGAAAAGAGGAGCGTGTTTTTTTTCTGCAGGGAGGCGAAAAAAATGGATTTTACGACAATGGGGACGATCGGCTCTTATATCCGGCAAAAGAATTTGACCTTCGCGGCGAATTACAAAATTAAAACCGGGCAGAGGATCACCGATTCAAACGGAAATTTGGTTTCCGCTAAATCTTCAATGTTCGATCAACTTGTCAAGGCACAGAAAAAATCCGACGAAGAAGTCACCGCCGCAAAAATTTCAAACATCAGACAGAAGTTGAGGAACGGGAAAAAATTGTCGGAAACCGAAATGAATTATCTTCGCGAAAAAGATCCGGGACTTTACAAGAAGGCGAAACATGCGGACGACGCACGCGAAGAATTGAAAGCCGAATTGAAAACGGCAAAAAGCAAGAGTGAGGCACGGCAAATTGTCACCCGTGCGATGATTAAAGCGTCGGCTGAGGCAAGTGCGGAATTGGCGGCGGCAAAGTCGGCAATGAGTGCGGACGGCGGCGTAAATCCGGGCGGCGGAGAAGTCGAAGGTGCCGCGAATACCGGAGAATCGAATTTGACCGGGACGGAGCCGCAGAGTTTGACGGAAGTAAATTCGGAAATCGCCGGAGCGGAAGAAAATTCCGGCGAAAATTCCGGCGAAGTCGCAAAGATCGAAATTAAAGCCGGACAGGCGACGGCGGAAAATTTAAACGAACTCACAAAAGAAATATCTGCCGCGACTTCCGAAAATCAAGCGGAAGAAAAAAATTCTCCGGCGGGCAGTAATTCAAACAAAACGAAATGCGACGATATTTTGGAAAAGTTTATAATGACGATTCGGGCACTTGAGGACGAGTGGGCACAGTTTGCCGGCTCCGACGAATTTAAAGATTTGCCGGAAGAAACTTTGCAAGCCGAAAAATCAAAGTCGAAACCGAAAGCCGGAAATTCAACTGCCCGACTTCCGGAATATGTTTTGGAAATTCCTTCCCGGCAGTTATCCGTTGCGATTGCCGCTTACAGATCAAATTTCAAATTTTAACGAAAAAAAGAGAGTTTCTCGAAATT
>CAJOOE010000029.1 GCA_905236145.1 uncultured Selenomonadaceae bacterium | reverse complement strand
CAACTGATTGAAAAATCGTAAATAAAAACAATCGCGGCTGAAGTTTACACTTCAACCGACAAACTCAAAGAGAGTTCCTCAAAATTTCGAGAAACTCTCTTTTTTTCGTTAGAAATTAAATTACTTGACCGAAATTTGTTGACGGAGTATCATACGAATAATTTGAAAGATAAGGAGATAAAATAATGGCTGATTTGACTTTGGAGAAGGCAAAAGAAATTTTGAAAAAACATACAACCGAGCCGCATTTGTTTGTCCATGCGGCGGCGGTCAGCGGAGCGATGGGCACTTTGGCGGAACATTTCGGAGAAGATAAAGAGCATTGGCAAGCAATCGGTTGGCTGCACGATGTCGATTTTGAAAAATTTCCCGCCGAACACTGTCAACACGTCCGGGAACTTTTGGAGCCGGAAGGAATTTCTCCGGACGACATAAACACGATAATTTCTCACGGATACGGCTTGACCGGAGCGGACGTAAAGCCGGAAACAAATTGTCAAAAATCCCTTTTCGCCGTTGACGAATTGACCGGCATTGTCCACGCTTACGCCCTCATGCGTCCGGAGAGAATGGAAGGAATGGCGGTAAAGAGTTTGAAGAAAAAATTTAAAGACAAGCGTTTTGCCGCAAAATGCAACCGCGAAGTAATTCAAAAGGGTGCGGACGATCTCGGAATGGAACTCGGCGAACTCATGGAACTTTGCATAAAGGGAATGACCGAAAACGCGGAACTTCTCGAACTGTAAAATTTTTCCGAAAAATTTTTCTCGGGCTCTCCGGCGGCATTAAGCAAATATATAAAAATGTCGATAAAACGGTGAGAAGGAAAATTTTTTTTGGAAGGAGTGTGTCCTTCGATGAACGTCGAACTTTTAAACATTTCAAAAATAAACGATTCCGGTTCGTCAAGTTATCAAGCAAAAAAATCTTCGACGATTGTTTCGGAATATGCGAAAATTCTTGCCGCCAAAATGGCAACCGCCCGCGACGATATGCGGGAGATGAATTATATTCAATCGAAACTTGACGAAATCCGGGAGTTACAGGAAGAAATTACCGGGAAAATTCAAGATTCAAACACTTCCGGAAACGCCGCCGCCGGCAATTCGTCCGGCAAAGGTGCAATCGACACGATCACAAAATTCCGGGCTGACGGCTCCGTCGTGGTCATGAAGGTTCAAGACGGCGACGTTGTGAATCAAGTCAAGTTTAAACCGGATTATGTCCCGGTTCCGGATTATACCGCACCGCCTGCTCCTTCCGGTGAAGTGCAGATGAAGATTGAGTCGCGTCCGAGCTCCGATTGGCTCATGTTTTTGATGGGCTGAAAATTATTTTGCCGACAAGGGAATTTTTCTTTCCTTGTGGAATAAACGTTTATTCAAAAAAAACCGGTTAAAGGAGGTTTTTGACATGGATGTAGGTATTAATGCAAGAGTTTCGTCGAGTTTTGCCGCTTACGCACAACAGAGCAAGCAAACTTCAAAGACTGCCGCAGCCGAAACCGCAGACCCGCAAGATTCTTCTGCGGCGAAAGTCGGTGACGCTTATGCGGTCGAGATTTCCGATGAGGCAAAGCAAGCTCAACAAACTCAACAAACAACTCAACCTGAGGTTGAAGACGTTGAAGAAGGTTCTTCAGAAGGCACGAAAGGTCTTACAGCGGATCAGGTGCGGTATCTGGAAGAAAGTATCGCCATGAATCAGCAGACAATGCTCAACATGATGATTCAGGCTCTGACCGACAACAACGACAAACTTCAAGGCTGGCTGGACGAAGGTGTCGGAATTTTGAATTTCGACGGCGTACAAATTGATGCGTCCGAATTTGCACTGCCCGAAGTGGCGACCAATCCGGAAGATGCGGCAAAAGCTGTTGCCGAAGGCGGCGAATGGTCGGTTGACGCGGTTGCAGGCAGAATTTTTGACATGGCATCGAAAATCGCCGGCGACGATCCCGAAAAACTTTCATTCTTACGCGATGCAGTCGAACAAGGTTTCAAAGAGGCGGGTCTGACTTGGACAAACGCAACCGGCTTGCAAGATATGCCGGAAATTACTTCCAAGACTTACGACGAAGTTATGAGCCGTTTCGACAAACGTGCGGAAGAACTTTCCGGCGGTACGGTATAAGAAAATTTTTTGACGGCGGGAATGTGTGATTCTTCGACGATAAGAAAGCTTTATCCGGCAGGGGATTTGAAACCCTTCGACGACTGAAAAATTTAATCGTATACGAAATTAAAAACTCCGGTTGAGACAATCGGAGTTTTTTTGTGAAGTGAACTTACAGGCTATACGGAGTTTAAGATTCAACGAAAGGCTCGTTCGGAAGTAAAAAGCAAAAAAGTCCGAGATTGTTTCTCGGACCGTGAAAATTTACCGGTAAATGATTAACTTACGGTATATTCAATTTTTCGCTGCACGGTGTGCATTAAAGCAATCGCGGCAATAAACCGGACGATCGTTTTTCGGCTCGAACGGGACTTCGGTTTCTTTACCACATTCCGCACAAACCACCTTAAACATTTGACGATGTTCGCCGGTATCACGCGTGCGACGGCGTTTATCACGACAATCGCGGCAACGCACAGGCTCATTTTCGAAGCCTTTTTCGTGGTAAAATTCCTGTTCGCCTGCACTGAAGGTAAATTCCTTGCCGCAGTCCTTGCATACGAGAGTTTTGTCTTCAAAAGCCATTAAAAAATCTCCTCACAAAAAAAATTACACATCTTTCCGGAAAAATTTCTCTTCACCGGACGCAGGAATGATTATAACACGATTTATAAAAAAAGCAATTTAAATTTTTTAAAACGCGGAATTATTCGAAGGAAAGTCAAAGTTTCAGGCGGTTAAATTTCTCCATTGCCGCGATCGTATTTTCACGACTGCCGAAAGCCGTCAACCTGAAATAATTTTCTCCGCAGGGGCCGAACCCCGCACCGGGCGTACCGACAACATTCGATTCTTTCAAAAGTTTGTCGAAGAAATCCCAAGACTTCATTTTTCCGGGAGTTTCCAGCCAAATATAGGGTGCATTTTCACCGCCGTAAACGGTCAAGCCGATTTTTGAAAGACCTTCGCGAATAATTTTTGCATTGGTCATATAGTAATTTACCAACTCTTTTACTTGAGTTTGACCTTCGTCCGAATAAATCGCCGCCGCTCCTCTTTGAATTATGTAAGCCGTGCCGTTAAATTTTGTAGTTTGCCGGCGGAGCCAGAGATTTTTCAAAGGAACTTTTTCTCCGGATTTTGTCGAGCCGGTTAAATTTTCCGGAATAACGACATAGCCGCAACGCGTCCCGGTAAATCCGGCGGTCTTGCTGAAAGAGCGAAATTCTATCGCAACGTCCCTTGCCCCGTCAATTTCATAAATCGAACGCGGAATTTTTTCGTCGGAAATGTAAGCGGCATAGGCGGCATCGTACAGAATAACCGAATTGTTTTTCCGGGCGTACTCCACCCATTTTTTTAAAGCGTCGGCGGTCAAAGTCGTGCCGGTCGGATTATTCGGCGAACAGAGGTAAATCAAATCGACTTTTTCCTCCGGCACTGCGGGCAGAAAATTATTTTCGGCGGTGCAGGGCAAATAAGTCACTCCGGAAAATCTGCCGTCCGAATTTAAATTGCCGGTGCGTCCCGCCATGACATTTGTATCGAGGTATACCGGATAAACAGGGTCGGCAACCGCGACTTTCGCGTCGGCGGAAAAAATTTCCTGAATGTTTCCGCAGTCGCACTTTGAGCCGTCACT
>CAJOOE010000028.1 GCA_905236145.1 uncultured Selenomonadaceae bacterium | reverse complement strand
TTTCCAAAAAAATATCTTGTGTTTCGACAAAAAATTCTGCAAATTTTTTTGTCGGCGTGGTATAATTCGTGCAATCGAAAATTTTTTTATCTCGAAAGGAGAGTTTTTCAATGGCGTTTGACGAAAAAAAATTTAATGAGATTCTGGACGAATTTAAGGTTGACGACGAAAGACTTCGGGAGATTGCGGCAAGTTTCCGGCAGGATTTGATATTGGGACTCAAAGACCCGGAGCAGTCCTCCATGAGAATGTTGAAATCTTACGTCGGATTGCCGACGGGCAAGGAAACCGGTGAATTTTTGGCGTTGGACTTCGGCGGCACAAATGTCAGAGTTTCAAAGATAAAACTTGCCGGTGCGGGACGCTTTGAAGTTTTGAAACGCACGGGAAAACCGCTCATCGTTCCCGGAGAATATGATTATATATGCAAAGATTCCACAGCGGAACAGATGTTTGATTTTATCGCCGGACTCATTGAAGAGGCCGTTGACGGCGACCGCGAAACTACTTTTTATCTCGGTCACACTTTCTCTTTCCCGTCGGAACAAACCGACCTTTACAACGCAAAACTTATCATTTGGACGAAGGAATTTGCCACGCCGGGCGTTGAAGGAAAAGTGGTAAACGATTTGCTTAAAGAGGCTCTGGAGCGTCGCGGAATGAAAAATGTAAAACCGGTTGCAGTGATAAACGATACCGTTGCCGTTCTGCTTTCCGCCGCATATCAACACGACGAAACTTACATCGGATCCATTTACGCAACCGGTCACAATACCTGCTATATAGAACCTTCCGTTCACGACGAAAAATGCGTCGGTCGCGGCGGCATGATTTTAAATTTGGAGTCCGGCGGCTTTATGAAACTCGCTCCCAACAAATACGATTCGGAATACGACAAACATTCGGAAAAAGTCGGCGAACAGCGGCTTGAAAAAATGGTTTCCGGCAGATATATGGGTGAATTGTTTTCCATGACTTTGGCGGAACTTTTGAACGAAACCGGCAAACATTACGGATTTACTTCCGTCGATATGTCCGGTATTATCGGCGACGGCATTGACGATCTTTCAAAGGCAAAGGCGATTGTCAAAGAAAAAACCGGGCATGAGCTTGACGATTCGGACTTGGAAAAAGTACGCCGTCTCGCGTCGGCAATAGTCATTCGTTCGGCAAGGTTGGTTGCCGCCTGCTTTATCGGAATAATTTGGCAACGTGCCGGCAAAGAAAAAGTAAAGCCGCAACATATAGCGGTTGACGGCTCGGTGTATGAAAAAATGCCGCTTGCGAAAGAAAATATCGAAAAGGCGTTGCTCACCGTCTTTGAAGAGGACGCAACCGGTATCCGTACAATTTTGGACAACGGCGGCAGCGGACTCGGTGCGGCGATAGCGGCGGCGATGGCTGTAAATTGAGCCGACCGCCTTTCCGCCTGATAAGATAAAATCATCTCTTTGTAACGTCGGTATAACCGGCGTTTCTTTTTATTTCGGCTTTGTGTTTATACATTTCCGCGTCGGCAATTTTGAAAACTTCGGAAAAATCTTCGTTCTCCGTGTGATCCGCAATTCCGCGAGCGACGGAAACTTTTATTTTTGCACCGTTCATTTCAAAATATTCGTTTTCCGACTCCGCATCAAATTTTTTCAAAAGTTCTTTCCGGTTTTTATAATCTTCTCCTTCGATTATCGCGACAAATTCATCACCGCCGACACGATAAGCGGAACTGTTTCTGAAAGTCCTTTCGATAAGTCCGGCGGCTCTTATAATCAATTCATTCCCCGCCTCATGTCCGTAAGTGTCGTTGATTTTTTTCAAAAAGTTTGCGTCGAAAACGGCGACGGCGTAAGCTGCTTTTCCTGCATTTTTCTTCTTTATTTCCAAATCATCGACTTTTCGGACGTAAGCGGCGGTATTTAAAAGTCCGGTGAGTTTGTCGTGGTAGACGTAAATTTCAAGTTTTGAAACCATTTCCTTTATACTGTCAACCAAAATTCCGAGTTCATTTTTCGCGACGTAATCCAATTTGACTTCCAGATCCCCGCCGGCAATTTTTTTCGCGGCCTCCGTGATGAGCATCAGAGGCTTGATACCTCTTTCCGCAAGCTGAATACCCGCCGCCGAAATAAAGACGATTGAGAAAAGCATAACCATTACAAAATGAATCAGCATATTGTTTCTGTCTGCGTAAATGTCGTGAGCGGAGGCGATAATTTTCAGCCAAACTCCGTTGCTTAAATAAGTTTCGCTTTCATAAAATCCGCTTTTATTGACAAAGTTTTCCGCGTCCGATCTGTTTGCGTAAAGAATATCGCCGTTTTTATTCAGCAGACAAACATAGCCGTTTTCATAGACCGACATTCTCTTTATTTCGTGAATTATATAGTTGAAGTCTATATCCAGCCCGACCATTCCCATAAATTTATCTTCGTGTTTCAGCGGGAGAATGTAAGAAATTATGTACCCGTTCAAATTTTCGTCAAAATAAGGTTCGCTCCACGCCGCAAGGTAACGCTCCTGCGGGACATGGTAACGGTCGCGATAAAGATTATTTTCAACGTGATTGAATTTCGGAAAACGCCGCCCCCAATTATCGGTTTTGCGTGAGCATAAAAATCCCAAATTCCCGTCGTTGAAGGAATACTGAATATAAACATTTACAATGCCGCCGACATTTTGAGCGAGCGACACAAAATCTTTTTCGACGGAATCAAAATAATTTCTCCTGTAATCCGCATCGTCGTGCAGGGCGTTATAATTCGTCAGTCTGTTCGTCGCCACTTCGCTCATTCCGTTTCCGACAAATCTCGCTCCGGCAAAAGAGTGCGACAGCCTTTCCCGGTAAATGACACTCATTTTTTGCAAATCGTTATCGACGTGTTCATTTATTACATCGCTCAAAGTAACAAAACTCACCGCACCCAAAACGGTTGCCGTGACAAAAACGGTTGCCATGGACAGGAGCATCAAATTTGTCATGACGGAGCGGCGGTACCTCAAAAGCATATACATCAAAATGCTTAAAGTCAAAGCCGCCGTCGTCAAAATTTCATTGTTGAACCGTGTCCAAACGTCCGGCAAATCCAAGTCGTAAATTATCCCGGACAAATCCAAAATCAAAAACATCAGAATAAAAAAGCCGTAAAGCAATTTGAGTGCGATTCTGTTCATTCGCGAGGCTCTTTCGGGTGTTTTGTCGTCCGTGTCGTCGGGCAGGTAAAATTTATAACCGTGACTCACCAAAATAAAAAATATCGGCATACCGAAAAATATTGCGGTTACAAAATCATTTAAGAAAATCAGCAGGGCGTATTCCCGAGCGGACTTGATGATAAAGCCGGATTTTTGAAACAGTTGCAAAATTTCTTCCTGCGAAGTCGTGAAGGCAACGAGCAGGGAAGTCAGTGCAAAAGTTACAAAGGTCACGAAAACAAATTTCGGAACATTTTTTTTCTCAAAGGCAAACGGATATTCGCCGGGATTTAAAAAATTTTTATGCCAGAGTTTATACGGCAGGTAAGCGGCAAGAAAGACCGCCGGAATTTCATTCAATCCGAGCAAGTTTAATTTTGTAAAAAATTCTCCGACCGCCACGCCGAACGCCGCAACCGGTCCCCACATCAATCCCAAAAGCGGCGGAATAAATGCGGACAATTCTATTACATTTTCCGGAAAAACAAAAATTTTATCGGCGTAACCGTCCGCAATAAAATATAGAAATGCCGCTGTCACGAAACGCAAAATTTTTTCTTTCAACGATTGCACCTTCCCGCAGAAAATTATTTATAAATTCCTTTGACGCATTGACGCTCTCATTCTTCCAACACGCTTTCATTATAATAACCGGAATCAAACAAAACTTCCCTGTAATTGTCTTTATCGACAAAAAGCGGGCGGATCAAAAAAGACGGCAAAATTTTAACCCCGTTGTAATAATTGCCCATGTCGTTGGTTTCCGGATCTTTCCCTTCGACAATCGCCTTTACCATTTTGACTGTCTGATCCGCCAAAATTCGCGTGTCTTTGAAAATTGACATTGTCTGTTCGCCGCTTACAATCATTTTCAAATTTTTCTTGTCTGCGTCCTGCCCGGTTATCAGCGGCATTTTTTTGTCACCCTTGTTATACCCGGCAGCTCTCAAAGCATTTATCACGCCGAAAGCTGTGGAATCGTTCGCACAGAGGGCAACGTCCAAATTTTTATTCGCGTAATACTTCTGCAAAATTCCGGTCATTCTCTCCCGCGAAATATTTTCTTTCCAGTGAGATATTGCACATTCTTTAAAAGTTGTCTGCCCGGAATTTACGACAAGTTTGCCGCTCTTTATGTACGGGCGAAGAATTTCCATCGCACCTTCAAAAAAATAAAATGCGTTGCTGTCGTCCTCGGAGCCGGCGGTAATTTCCAAATTGTAAGGGCCTTTTCCGTCCTTCAATCCGAGTTTGTCCTCAATATATTCGCCTTGAACAATCCCGACCGCCAAATTGTCAAAAGTCGCGTAATAATCGACTGCGTCGGTGTTCATTATCAATCTGTCGTAAGAAATAACCGCAATTCCGGCACTTTTCGCCTCTTCCAGAATACCGGCAAGGGAATTTACATCGACCGCACCGACGATTATAACTTTGCAACCTTCGTTAATCATCGCGGCAATTTGAGAAATTTGCAATTCCGGCTTGTTGTCCGCATATTGCAAGTCCGCAACATAACCCTGATTTCTCAAACCCTTTTCAATGTTCGCTCCGTCCTGATTCCAGCGTTGCCGGGTTTTTGTCGGCATCGCAACTCCTATTTTTATTTCCTTTTTGTCGTTGAAGTCACAGCCGGAAACGAAGAGAAGGAACATCGGCAAGAGAAAAAAAGCAATAAATTTTTTTAATTTCATTTGAAAACGCTCCCGACAAAATGTTTTTTTTATATTATATCATATTCCGAATTTTGTGAAGTGGAAAAAAATTTTTTCTCCGGACTCAAAATTTTCAAAAAAATCTTCGCCGTTTTCAAAATTCCGGTTTGCGACTTTAAAAAAATTGTCTTTTCGGTTATAATTCTTCGCGGGAGTGATTTTTTTATGCAGTTTCGCGGAACGCTTATGCTCTTGGGAGCGTCTTTTTTTTGGGGAACGACTTTTGTCGCCCAATCGACCGGAATGGAAAATTTGGGGCCGTTTTCTTACGCGGCGGCAAGGTATTTAATCGGATTTCTTTCAGTCGCGGCGGTTTTGATTTTCACGAAAAAAAATCGTTCAAAAGAGAGAAAAGCCGGAAAATATACTCGCGGATTCGGTGCGGGACTTTTAATAGGATTTATTTTGTTTGCGGCAACTTCTCTGCAACAAATTGCGATTCAATACACGACGGCGGGAAAAGCGGCTTTCATAACCTGCCTTTACATAGTTTTCGTTCCTCTCGCCGCAAAATTTTTCGGAAAGGAAATTCGCCGGGAAAATCAAATCGGTGCGGCTTTGGCGATCGTCGGATTGTATCTGCTTGCCGTCAACGAAGATTTTTCCGTGCAATCCGGCGATATAATTTTGTTTGTAAGTGCTTTTTTCTGGACGGCTCATATTTTGGCAGTCGATAAATTTGCGTCAAGAGTCGATGTTACGGAACTTTCCGCCGCTCAACTTTTTACGACCATGATTTTGAGTTTTGCGACAATGCTTATTTTTGAAAATCCCGCACCGGTCGATTTTGAAAATGCGGCGTTCTCGATTTTATACGCCGGAATTGCAAGCTCCGGAATTGCGTTTACTTTGCAAATCGTCGGGCAAAAATACGCGGACCCTTCCACCGCCGCAATTTTGATGAGTTTTGAGGCGATTTTCGGAGCATTGTCCGGCTGTATTGTTTTGGGCGAAGTCATGAGCGGTCGGGAAATTTTCGGTTGCGTTTTGATGCTTGCCGGAATGATTACGGCTCAAGTAAGACGCTGAAAAAAAATTGCGGGGAGTTTTATGGAAAAAATTATTGTGACGACGGTCAGAAAACCGGACGCGGAATCGGAAACGCTTGCAAAAAAAATTGCCGAAAAACTCGGCTTGCAATTCGTCCCGCGTGAAAAATATTCGCTTGACTTTTTGAAGAAAAATTTTTTCGCGGAAAGTGTGCTGTTGATTAAAAACAATTTGCTTGAATTGATGATGCCGGACGGGGATTTTTTCTTTCATCCGGGAATTGCCCACCTGCGAATAAAAAATTTGCGTTCCGGTGAAGGTGACCGGCTGGTGAAGGCGGCAAAGATTTTTCCCGGAGCGAAAATTTTGGACTGCACACTCGGCTTGGGAAGTGA
>CAJOOE010000027.1 GCA_905236145.1 uncultured Selenomonadaceae bacterium | reverse complement strand
GGGATATTGCGATAAATCTTTTCTTTGTGCTATAATTGCCAAAATTTTTTATCGGAAGGTGAAACGGTGTCAAGACCGGACAAGCGAAATTCAAATGAAATGCGTGACGTATTCCTGAAAAGGCGATTCCAAAAATATCCTGCAGGCTCCGCGATAATAGAAGTCGGCGAGACAAAAGTTATTTGTGCGGCTACGGTTGAGGACAGAGTACCGTTTTTTCTCAAAGGGACCGGCTCGGGCTGGGTGACGGCGGAATATTCCATGTTGCCGACCGCTCCGACTCAAAGAGTCGCCCGCGAATCAAAAACCGGAAAACAGAGCGGACGGAGTACGGAAATTCAGCGGCTGATCGGAAGGTCTTTGCGTTCCGTCGTAAATCTTGAGGCGTTGGGCGAGAGGACGATAACGATTGACTGCGACGTTATTCAAGCGGACGGGGGAACCCGCACCGCCGCAATTACCGGCTCTTTCGTCGCACTTGTCGAGGCTTGCGAAACTTTCTACAACGTCGGCGACGCTTTCCCGGTTACGGATTTTGTCGCGGCAGTTTCAGCCGGCATATCCGATTCCGGCGAGAAAATTTTGGACTTGTGCTATGAGGAAGATTCAAACGCCGTTGCCGACTGTAACATAGTTATGACAGGCTCCGGCGAAATTGTCGAAGTGCAAGGTACAGGCGAAAAGCACCCGTTTACACGAAAAGACCTTTCGGAAATTTTGGACTTGGCGGCGGCGGGAATCAATGAATTGATAGATTTGCAAAAGGACGCTCTGGGGCGTGAGTTGGTGTGGCGTGTCGGAAGGATCGGTTAGATGAAGAAAATCGTAATTGCAACCAAAAATCCCGGCAAACTTCGAGAAATGAAAAAAATTTTTGAAGGCTTGCCCGTCGAAATTCTTTCACTTCAAAATTTCGGAGATTTGCCGGACGCTGTGGAGGACGGAGCGACTTTTGAGGAAAACGCGAGAATTAAAGCAATTTTTTTCCGGGAGAAAATCGGACTTGCCTGCCTTGCCGACGATTCCGGGCTTGAAGTCGATGCTCTGGGCGGTATGCCCGGTATTCATTCCGCAAGGTTTTCCGGTTTCCACGCAGACGACGAAACAAACAATCGGAAATTGGTTGAGGAGTTGAAAAAAATCGGCGTTGAGGAATCTTCGGCAGATTATCGTTGTGCGTTGCATTTTGCGGATATTGACGGGACGGAAATTTCAACGGAAGGGAAAGTTGACGGCATTATAAAATTGATTCCGAAAGGCAGTAACGGTTTCGGTTACGATCCGTATTTTTATATAAACGAGTTCAAAACGATGGCTGAACTTACTCCGGAAGAAAAGGACGCAATCAGTCACAGAGGAGCGGCACTGAAAAAATTCGTGTCGAAATTAAAGGAGCGATTACCGTGAAAATAGGGATTATAAGCGATACTCACGGAAATTGGAACGCAATAGATACGGCGTTGGGAATTGCTCAAAATGCGGAAATGTGGTTGCATTTGGGCGACTGTATTCCGGATGCCGAATATCTTCAATCGCTTGTAAGCGTTCCGGTTTACGGCGTTGCCGGAAATTGTGACTGGCCCGGCGAAAAAACTTGCTACGAACGGATAATAAACGTCGCAGACCATAAAATTTTTATGACACACGGTCATAATTACGGCGTCCGATATACTCAGGAACACATTATGGAGGCGGCGGAATCTCAAAGTGCGGATATTGCGATTTTCGGACACACTCACATTGTCGAATATTTACCGGGACCTCCCGTCCTTCTGAATCCCGGCAGTGCGGCCCGTCCCCGCGACGATACTCGCGGCTCCTTTATGATAATGGAACTTGAGCCGGCTGTTGAACCGAAAATAACTGTGGTGAGAATAAAAAGTCGGTGAAAAAAAATATTGACCGTTACCCTTTCGGGCAGCGGTCATTTTTTAGTCGGACATTCAAAACGGAAAAATTTTTTTCAGTACAGCGGATATTTTTCGCAAAGTGCGGCAACGCGATTTCTTGCCTCATTTTTTTTGTCCTCGTCCGAAGGATTGTTCAAAACAAGGGCAATGATGTCCGCAACTTCTTTCATATCGACTTCTTTAAATCCGCGTGTCGTAAGTGCCGGACTTCCCAAACGCAAACCGCTTGTTACAAAAGGACTGAGCGGCTCAAACGGAATTGTATTTTTGTTTGCGGTAATGTTCACTTCGTCCAAAACATTTTGAGCCTCTTTACCGGTGATATTTTTGCTTGTCAAATCCACCAACATCAAATGATTGTCCGTGCCGCCGGAAACAATTCTGAAACCGTCCGCTTGCAAAGTCTCCGCAAGAACTTTTGCATTTTTGACGACTTGAACGGCGTAATCTTTAAATTCCGGTTGCAGAGCCTCGCCGAGTGCAACAGCCTTTGCCGCGATGACATGCATGAGCGGTCCGCCCTGAATACCGGGAAAAATTGCCTTGTTGAATTGCTTGCCGAACTCCGGGTCTTTCGTCAAAATCATACCGCCGCGAGGACCTCTCAAAGTTTTATGGGTCGTCGTGGTGACAACGTCGGCATAATCCATCGGACTCGGGTGTACTCCCGCCGCGACAAGTCCGGCAATATGGGCAATGTCAACCATCAAAAAGGCACCGACTTTTTTTGCAATTTCGGAAAGTCGCGGAAAATCTATAATTCGGGAATATGCGGACGCTCCGGCAAGAATAAGTTTCGGCTTGACTTCTTCCGCTTGTTTTTCCAAAGCGTCATAGTCTATCATTTCCGTTTCTTTACTTACGCCGTAAGGAACGACTTTAAAATATTTTCCGCTCATATTGACCGGACTGCCGTGCGACAGATGCCCGCCGTCCGTCAGATTCATTCCCATAAAAGTGTCGCCGGGTTGCATGAGTGCGAAAAAAACCGCCATATTCGCCTGAGCACCGGAGTGGGGCTGGACGTTGGCATAACCGGCACCGAAAAGTTTTTTCGCCCGGTCAATGGCAATCTGCTCGACAATGTCAACAAATTCGCAACCGCCGTAATACCTTTTGCCCGGATAACCTTCCGCATATTTATTCGTCAAAACGCTGCCTTGTGCCTCCGTTACCGCCTTGCTGACTATATTTTCGGACGCAATCAATTCAAGTTTCGTGCGTTGACGGTTAAGCTCTTTTTCAATCGCCGAAAAAATTTCCGGATCTTTCTTCAAGCCTTCATTCAAATTCATAAAAAAACCTCCAATAAAATGAGAAAAAAACATCGCCGGGATTAAACAGGTAAAGTCTATCAAAAATTTTTTACCGTGTAAATACTTTCAGAATTTTTGATGTGCGAGCGTTTCAAAAACTCGAAAAAAAAATCACGATCGCATTGAAAAAAATTTTGCAGGAAATTAAATTTTCGCAAATTCGCTGTTGCCTTACACAAAAAATATTTGACTGAAGTTGAAAGCAAAAGAAGTATATGACAAAATCTCCCGGCTTTTCTCATCAACGACCAACTTTTGCTTGATGTCATTTCTGCTTAAAATTTATGAAACGCCCGTGCAAACCGGCGAAAATTGCTTGACAGCAAACGGCGGATTTAATATAATTCCCTTTGTTGCCGAACGGCACAACAGAATTTTTACGGGAGGTGTTCAGGGTGAAAAGAACATTTCAACCCAATACGCGTTGGCGTAAAAAGACGCACGGTTTCCGTGAACGTATGAAAACCAAAGGCGGTCGTCTTGTAATCAAACGTCGTCGTCAGCGTGGCAGAAAGGTACTTACTGCATAAAGAAACGACAGGTCACCGCAAAGCGTGGCCTTTTTTTCTTTTTTATTCCGGTGCGGAGGATTTTTGATGTTTGAACTGAAGAAGAGCGAAATTTTGAAAAGCAAGCGGGATTTTAATTTCGTCTACCAAAAAGGTCGCTCGTATGCAAATCACGCAATGGTCATTTATATTTTAAACGACGAAAGATATAACGGAAAAGTCGGTTTTGCCGCCGGAAAAAAATTGGGCTGTGCCGTCGTCCGGAATCGCGTCAAAAGACTTTTGCGGGAATCGTACAGACTCAACAAAAATCTTCTCCGCAAAGACCGGGCGTTGATTGTTGTCGGCAGAAAGGCTTTGATTGACGCGAAATGCGACGAAGTTCAAAAAGAATTTTTGAATCTCTGCCGAAAAGCCGGAATTGTTTGCGAGGAATAATCAACCGATGAAAAAAATTTTGACGGTTGCAATAAAATTTTATCAAGCATGGATTTCGCCGCTCAAACCGCCGACTTGTCGATTTGTCCCCACTTGCTCAAATTACGCACTTGAGGCTTTGGAAAAATACGGAGCATGGCACGGGGGAATTTTGACGGTAAAGCGGATTTTAAGGTGTAATCCTTTTTGCAAGGGCGGGTTTGATCCCGTCCCGTGATTGAGTTTAAAGTGAGGATGTGACATTTTGGGAGAACCGGGCATATTCAGTTCAATTTTGTCGCCGATAGAAGGCCTTTTGCGTTTTGCTCTCGGCTCATTGTATTCGCTGACAGAAACCGCCGGAGTCGGCAGTTACGGTTTGGCAATAATTCTTTTGACGATCGTCATAAAAATTATTTTGTATCCTTTGACCGTAAAACAAATGCAGTCGATGAAGGCGATGCAAAGACTTCAGCCGCAACTCAAAAAAATTCAGGAGAAATACAAAGACGACAAAGTCGCAATGCAACAGAAGATGGCACAGCTTTATCAAAAGGAAGGCGTAAATCCTTTGGCGGGTTGTTTGCCGATGTTGATTCAAATGCCGATTTTGATGGGAATGTATTACGCCCTTTACAATTTTGATTACGGTGCGGCGGATCCGTCATTTTTATGGTTGCCGGGATTGACCGAGCCGGATCCTTACTACATTTTGCCGATTCTTTCGGCTTTATCGACTTTTGCAATGCAAAAGATGTCTGCGACCGAGTCCACGCCGCAAATGAAAATGATGTCAATAATCATGCCGGTTTTTATAGGCGGAATAAGCATAAATTTTCCGGCGGGCTTGGTTCTTTACTGGGTAACAATGAACGTCGTGCAGATCGTTCAACAATGGATAATTTTCAGATCGCCGGATTCCGATAAGGAGTGAATTTAAATGGCGAATGTAATCGAGAAAACGGGTAAGACCGTCGAGGAGGCAATCTCTGAGGCTTTGGCGGCAATCGGAGCGAAAGAGTCCGAAGTCGATGTCGAGGTCTTGGAAACTCCGTCGAAAAAACTTTTCGGACTTTTGGGAACGAAACCGGCAAAAGTTCGCGTATCGTTGAAAGTGCCGAAACCTGCGAGAACTCCCGCAATGCCGGAAAAATCGCCGGACGAAATTTCAAAGAGCGACTCTCTCAAAAATTCCGCCGCAGAAAAATTTGCGGAAGTGAAAGCGGTCGCAGCCGAAAAAGCTCAAGAGTTTTCCGACGAAGTGAAAACTGCGGCGGCGGAAAAAATTGAAGAAGTCAAATCTTCAGCCGCAGAAAAAGTTGAAGAAGTTAAAACTTCAGCCGCAGAAAAAGTTGACGAAATCAAAACTTCAGCCGCAGAAAAAATCGACGAGGTAAAGACTTCGATTGAGGAAAAAGTTTCCGAAGTCAAAGAAAATGCGGAAGAAAAAATTTCCGAAATTCGCGATTCGGCAGAAGAAAAAATTTCCGGAATTGCCGCAGAAGTGAAAGATGCGGAGGAAGAAATTGCGGAAGTCGAAGAATTTTTCGATAAAGAGGAAACCGTCAAACGAGCGGAAAACTTCTTGCAGAATGTCTTTGCCGCAATGAAAATCGAAGTCGAAGTCAAGACGAAGGAAACCGACGACGGCTACATTGCGGACTTGATCGGCAAAAATTTGGGCTTGCTGATAGGAAAACACGGGCAAACTTTGGACGCTCTGCAGTATTTGACGAATTTGGCGGCAAACAAAGCGGACGCTCCCGGACGAGTTCATTTCACTTTGGACGTGGAAAATTACCGTGCCCGCCGTGCGGAAACTTTGACGAAACTGGCGAAAAGTTGTGCGGAAAAAGCTGTCCGCGAACGCCGGGAAATTCGCCTTGAGGCCATGAATCGTCACGAGCGGAAAGTTATTCATACCGCTCTGCAGGACAATCACCGGGTGGAAACTCACAGTGCCGGCGAGGAACCTTATCGCTATATTGTAATTTCGCCGAAAAAAAATAATCGGCATTGAGATTGAAAAAATTTTTGTTGAAAGTCGGTCGCCGGAAAAAATTTTCGGCGGCTTATTTTTTCGGAGGTGGATATTTTTGACTGTTGAAGATACAATCAGTGCAATTTCCACAGCCGCCGGTGAAGGCGGGATCGGAATTGTCAGAATAAGCGGAGAAAAGGCGATTGAGATCGCGGAAAAAATTTTTAAAGCCGCCGGAAACAAAAAAATTTCCGACGCTCCGGACAAAAGCGTTATTTTCGGTCACGTCACGGAAGAAAACGGCGAAATTGTTGACGAGGCAATTTTAATTTTGATGCGTTCGCCCAAATCTTACACGAAAGAAAATGTTGTCGAAATTCAATGCCACGGGGGAAGTGTTGCACTTCGATCCGTCTTGCGTCGGACTTTTGAATCGGGAGCCCGTCCCGCCGAAAAGGGAGAATTTACCAAGCGGGCATTTTTGAACGGGCGAATTGATTTGTCGCAAGCTCAAGCCGTTTTGGACGTAATTCAGGCGAAAACTTCCGCCGCCTTGAAAGTCGCTCAAAAAAATCTTTCCGGCAACACTTCAAAAAAAATTCAAAATATCCGTGCGGAAATTTTAAACGCCGTCGCTCATATCGAGGCGATGACGGATTTCCCGGAGGAAGATATTGAGGAAATTGAAATTAACCGGATTGACGAAAAAATTTCCCGGCAAATTGTCGAGATCGAAAAGTTTTTGGAAAATCAATCCGCCGGGCGAATTTTGCGGGAAGGTCTTGAAACCGCGATTATCGGCAAGCCGAATGTCGGAAAATCCAGCCTTTTAAATTTTTTGGCGAAAACGGATCGTGCAATCGTTACCGATATTCCCGGAACGACTCGCGACAGTATCGAAGAATTTGTAAATGTCGGCGGTATTCCGCTGAAAATTATCGACACCGCCGGAATAAGGGAATCGGATAACCTTGTCGAAAAAATCGGAATAGACAGGGCAAGAAATTACGCTCAAAAGGCTGAATTTATTTTGGCGATTTTCGACGGCTCCCGCCCGCTGACCGACGAGGACAGGGAAATTTTTAAACTTCTGGAAAACAAAAACGCCGTGATAATTTTGAACAAGTCCGATTTGCCGCAAAAAATTTCTCCGGACGAAATAAAAATTTCCGACGCTCCGAAAATTTCACTTTCCATAAAAACCGGTGCCGGAGTTGACGAACTTTTAAAAATTGTTTCGGAGAAAGTCGGAAAGATTGATTTTGAAATGTCATTCGTCCGCGACGAAAGGGAAGCGGATTTACTCCGTCGTGCGATAAAGAATTTGAAAGAGGCAAGGCAGACGATAAAACTCGGAATAGGAATTGATTTTGTTTCGATAGACCTTAACGCGGCTTTGGAATGTTTGAGCGAAATTACCGGCGATTCGGTGACAGATGATATAATAAACGAAATTTTTTCAAAGTTCTGTATCGGCAAGTAAGGCGTAAGTTTATACAAAATAAAAAGGCTTCCCTTTCCGGAAAGCCTTTGATTCTTACAAGGAGATGGTCGGGATGACAGGATTTGAACCTGCGACCTCATCGTCCCGAACGATGCGCGCTACCAAACTGTGCTACATCCCGTTGACCAAGCGATTATACCGGGTAAGTTTACAAAATGCAATACCCTGTTCAAAACTTTTTTTGACATTGTGCAAGGGACTTTACGCCGCATTTCGGTAAAAATATTCAACCGGTGAAATTTTTTTGTTGCCGATATTTTGCCCGGACGAGTTCAATTTGCGAATGACCATTTTTAAAAATTTTCCGAAAAATTATTGACGTTTCAAGTCAAAAGTTGTAAGATTTTTGCAAAGGAACAGTGTTTCCGGAAGGTTTTTTTATTCACAGAGGGAGGATAATAAAATGGGCAATCGCAGAAAAATCGTTGTTGTAGGTACTTCCAATGTCGGCTCGGCAGTCGTAAACAAACTCGCAGATTTTCAGCTTGCATCCGAAATTGATTTGATCGATCTCAACCAGGATAAGGCATGGGGTGAGGCAACCGATTCAAGCCACGCCACAGCTTGCGTTTACAGCACAAATATTAAATTCCGTGCCACAAATGATTACAGCGTCTGCAAAGATGCGAATATCGTCATCATTTGTGCGGGTCCGTCGATTCGCCCGGGCGAAACTCCCGACAGATTGAAACTCGCCGGCACGAATGCAAAAATTATGAGCTCGGTTTTCGGCGAAATTTCCAAATATACAAAAGAAGCGATTATAATTTTGATCACCAATCCGCTTGACGTTGCAACTTATGTCGTCAGCACTCAATTCGATTATCCGCGTGAAAAGATTTTCGGAACCGGCACAATGCTTGAAACTTATCGTTTCCGCCGTATCCTTGCGAATAAATACGAAGTCGATCCGAAAAACATCAACGGTTATGTTCTCGGCGAACACGGAAATGCCGCTTTCGTTGCTTGGTCAACTACCGGCTGTGCAGGTTTCCCGATTGAGAAACTCGACACTTATTTCCGTCACACCGAACCGCTCGACAAAGCCGCGGTTGAACAGGAACTCGTTCAGGTTGCTTACGACGTTATCAATCGCAAAGGCTACACAAATACCGGCGTTGCCATGGCGGCAGTTCGTTTCGTTAAATCCGTTCTCTATGATGAGCACACCATTCTCCCCTGCTCGGCGGTATTTAACGGCGAATACGGAATCAAAGACGTTGCACTTTCTCTTCCGCGTATGATTTGTGCGGACGGCGTTATGCGTGTATTTGAAATCCATCTCACCGACGACGAACTTGAGAAAATGCACAAAGCCGCTCAGTCCGTGCGTTCCGCTCTCGACGGTGCAGGCATCAAATAAAAATTTCTTGCATTGAAATAAAAAATAATTCGGCCTCTCCTTTTATCGGAGAGGCTTTTAAATTTTACCGACGGAAACAAAAAATCGGCACAATTCCTTTGCACCGATAAACTATAAATTTCACTTTTGACAAAATACTTTTCGACTTACGCAACCCGAAATTTTCTTGCCGAAAAAATCAATCGGTAATTTTAATTTCGTGGCGTGTCGTTTGATTTTCGGTCAATTTCGGCAGACGAACGGTCAAAATTCCGTCCTTGAAACCGGCTGTGGTTTTCGTCTTGTCGATATTGTCAATGTAAAAAGATCTGCTCATTTGTCCGAAACTGCGTTCGCGGCGAATATAACCGCTCTTTTCATCGCCTTCGTTTTTCACTTGAGATTTGTTTGCGGAAATTGTCAAATAACCGTCGGTATAATCAAGCGAAATATCGTCTTTCGTCAATCCCGGCAATTCGGCAGTCAATTCATAATCTTGCTCGGTTTCCCGAACATCGACTTTAAAGCCGCCTTTGTATCCCGGCAATCCCATGCCCTCCGACATACTGCGGAAGAACGGCTCGTCAAATGCTCTGAACAAAGCACCGAAAGCATCGTCATTAACCGGAAAATCTTTCTTAAAAGGTACCAAACCAAACATTATAATCAATCCCCTTTCGATTACTCTGAATCTCTGATTTTGTTCAGGGGTTCTTTAACCTCTTTACGGTTACGGATTATAGCACTAAAAATCAAAAAGTCAATAGGTTAAATGAACAAATTCTTGCCGGAAATTTGAAAAAGTTTTTTGCAGGAAATTTTAAAATTTGCCGGAAAAAATAACGCCGGAAATTTTTTAACAAACTTGAAATGTACGGAGGTAAGATTTTGACGGACGAAATAAACAAACGCAGAACTTTTGCGATAATCTCTCACCCGGACGCAGGAAAAACAACTTTGACTGAAAAACTTTTGCTTTACGGCGGCGCGATTCATTTAGCCGGTTCGATTAAGTCCAGAAAAACTCAACGCC
>CAJOOE010000026.1 GCA_905236145.1 uncultured Selenomonadaceae bacterium | reverse complement strand
TGAGTTGCTGAAAAACTTCCTGCCTTTTCTCGACAGACGCAATCCGAAAATTGCGGCACTTATGGGAATTTGCAAATTTATGCAGTTGAGCGGCGTGCAGTTGAACTTTAAATCTTGTGTGCGGTGCGGCAGGGCGATTGACGGCGACGCTTTTATTTCCTTGCCTGACGGCGGTGCGGTCTGTAAAAATTGTGTCGCCTTTGCGACGGACGCGACGAATTACCCGGAAGGTTTGCGGCTGACTTTTGAGAAAATGCTGAACTTTGACGGCGGGGAGAACACGCAACTTTCATTTAAACCGCGACAGATTTCGGCGGCAGAAAATTTCTTTCTCAATTATGTTCAGGCGGAACTCGGCAGGGAATTAAATTCGGTTAAATTTATCAGGGAATTGGGGAATTAAAATGTTGTCGAAACTCAAAGAAATTTTTTCGCGTTGCGGCTCGTCAATGGTTTTAATTTGTTTTGTACTCGGCTTTATTCTCGCCGCTCAATTCAAAAATGTTCAAGGTTCAAAATCCGATTTGCAAAATCAGAGAATTGAAGAACTTGCCGCCCGGCTTGTAAGGACGGAAGAAGAACGCGACGAACTGTCGAAACAAATTTCAAAAATTTCGTCGAATCGCGGATTGACGGACGATTTAAAATTGCAATCCTGCACGGTTCCCTTAATCGGCGAAGGAATTTCCGTAAAAATGGACGACAGCACACGCGTCGCGAAGTCCGGCGAAAATCCGAATTTATATTTGATACACGACGATGATATTTTAAGGGTTATAAATGAACTGCGGGCGGCGGGAGCGGAGGCAATTTCCATAAACGGGCAAAGACTTATCGCGACAAGCGAAATTCGATGTGCGGGACCGACGCTTTCGGTAAATAATGTGAGAAGTGCGCCGCCTTACGAAATAAACGCAATCGGCGACAAAAAATCTTTGGAAGGTGCAATAAAAATGCGGGGCGGCGTTGCCGAAACGCTGAAAGTCTGGGGCATTACTCTTGAAGTCACGCCGTCCGACGAAATAAAAATCCCCGCTTATAACGGGGCCGTCAAAAATGTTTACGCGAAAATTTTACCGGAAAATCAATAAGCACCTTTGCCGGTGAAAACCGCCTTGACCGTCTTGAACAGATACATCAAGTCTATCCAAATTGACCAGTTTCTGACATACCAGGTATCCATCGCGACACGTTCGGGGTAGGTGGTATCGCTTCGCCCGGAAACCTGCCACATTCCGGTGATTCCCGGCAAGACCATATAATATTCGCGGATATTTTCTTCATACCGCTCGATTTCTTCGTCGATAATCGGACGCGGTCCCACAAGGCTCATTTCGCCTTTGAGGACGTTGAAAAGTTGCGGCAATTCGTCCAAGCTTGTACGCCGCAGAAAATTTCCCAGCTTGGTGACTCGCGGATCGTTTGTAAGTTTGAAACTTTCTTCCCATTCTCTTTTCGCGTCCGGATTTGCGGCAAGATATTTTTCCAATTTGTCTTCCGCATTCGGCACCATGGTTTGAAATTTGTAGCAGGAAAAATGTTTGCCGCCCTTTCCGACTCTCCTGTGTGCAAAAATTACCTTACCGCGATTTTCAAACGCCACGAGGATCGCTATAATTAAAAGAAACGGCGAGATTAAAATTCCGCCCGTCACCGTGCAGAATAAATCGAATATTCTTTTTATAAATTTGTTGTACGGACTTGCAAGGTTGTTTCGGACGTTTAAGATCAAAATTTTTTCACTGAACAAGACTGCCGCGTCCACGCCCGCCATCGGCGTACCGATTAAATCCGGAATGAATGAAATATTTTTGACGTGCGGTTGAATGTCATTTATCAAATCTTGCAGTTGTTCCTTGCTTATTCCCGGAGCGGCTATTATTACCGTTCCGGTTTTTTTCTCGCGAATTATTTTTTTCGCGTCGCAAAACCCGCCCAAAATCGGATATTCTGCCGGCAAAATTTCCGATACCGGGTGATCGTCTATAAATCCGACAATTTCATATCTGTACCCCAAGTCTTCACGGTAAAACTTCAACAACCTTTCCGCAGTCAAGCCCGCTCCGATAACCGTCACAGGTTCGACGAAGAGTTGCCGGCATTTCATAAATTTCAAGACGGCGTAGCGAATCACGCAAACGCCCATAAGTACCGCAAGACCGAACAGAATTATAAAAAGACGCGAGGTCTGATTCCCGGCTTTGAGGAAGTAAATCAAGATTATTGATGCCGCCCAGCCGTAAAAAACAGATACAAATATTCCACGCATTATTTCGACAATCGGTTTCATTCGGTCGTAAGAGCGGGAATTTCGCAGGGCAATCAAAAACAAGAGCGGCACCCAGATATATATGTAAGGGTCGGCATAATAATAATGAGCGTTCTCCCAAAAATCCAAGCGATTCCGCAAAAAAAATGCAACGTGTTCCGCAACAACAACCCCGATATAGTCGAACAGCATAAACAATATCGGCGGTATTATTGAATTGGGATCGAAAAATTTTTTCAATGTTTGTGACGACAATACTGCCACTCTCCCGAATTTCTTTGAAGAGAAATATAACACAAATTCGGGAAAGTTGAAAGTCAAAAATTTACACCGGATCGTCTAAAGTTACGCGTCCCAATTTCCCGGATCGAAATTCGGTAAGAATCAATTTTGCCGCCTTGTCAACGTCAATAGTCCCGCCTTTGCGAATACAGCCGCGATTCACGGCAATTTTTTCCAAAATTTCGTGACCGGGTTTCTCCAAAATTTCCGCAGACAATTTAAATCTGTCGCAGAGCGGAGCCGGGTATTTTTCCGCAAGAACTTCAAGCAAGATGTACACCGCCGGTTCTATGTCGTAAACGTCGTCGTTTATTGCGTAAGTCCATGCCAATTTTATCGCGACTTCCGGGTCGTCAAATTTCGCCCACAGGACTCCCGGCGTGTCAAACAAGTCCAATCCGTCCGCTATTTTTATCAACCGGTTTGCACGGGTTATTCCCGGTCGATTTTCTGTTTTGGTGCGGTTGCCGCCGGCAAGTCTGTTTATAAGGCTTGATTTTCCGACATTCGGTATTCCCACTGTCATCGCACGGGCTCCGCGATGAAATTTTTGCGTTTTCGGCTCTGCGGCTTTTTTGGCGGCGGCAATCAAATTTTTTAATCCTGCACCGGTTCCCGCGTCCGTCGCTATTGCCGTGATGCCGCAAGCCCGAAACTTTTCTATAAATTTTTTTGTCTGCCTTTCGTCCGCCAAGTCGCTTTTTGCCAATACCTTAATTCGCGGTTTTTCTCCGAGTAATTCATTCAATAACGGATTTTGTGATGACAGCGGTATTCTTGCGTCCAAAAGTTCTATGACTATATCGACGCTTTTTAAATTTTCGACGATTAACCTTTCTGCTTTTTTCATGTGTCCCGGAAACCATTGGAGAGAGGGGATATTTGCCGCCGCATTTTTTAAAATTTCGTTCAAAAACAATCACCTCGTTTCATGAGTATTTACCGACAGAAAATTTGTAACGAAAACACTTCCCGCCGCCGATAATTTTCTCCGTAATTTTTTACTTTCCACGCGGAGAAATTGCAGATAATCCTTCAAAAAAAAATTTCCCCGCAGAGAGGGGAGAGAAAAAATTTTTTAACCGTGATTTACGCAACTTTTTCGGCAACGTCTTTCCCGAGTTTTTTGCAATTTTCAATCGCATCGTCGTCCGGATCGTTTTCGGCAATAACATTACCTACAAAATCGGCTTTCGCGTCTTTGGTGCGATCCGTCCACGCATCCATCCACGCACCGCCGCCCCAGCCGTAGGAGCCGAAAAGTCCGACGGGGATATTTTCCAAATGACCTTCCGCATCTGTGAAGAACGGCTCGAAGGAATCTTCTTCCAGAACTTCATCGCCCATAGCCGGACAGCCGAAAAGAAAAGCGGCGTAATCGGACATTTTGCCGACATCAAATTTGTCTACTTCAAATACATCGACTTCCGCACCCGCAGACTTTGCACCTTCCGCGACCGCTTGAGCCATTTTTTCCGTGTTGCCCGTACCGCTCCAAAAAACAACTGCAATTTTACTCATTCAAAATCCCTCCAAAATTTTTTCAGCCTGTCAGTGCGTCAGTGAATCAAAACATTCCACTGATTCCCACTGTCGCTCTGACGCTCCAAAACTCCGGAGCAATATTAACACAGGCGTTAAAGTGCGTCAAGTTTTGCAGGGAAATTGCCGAGTATGCAGAAAAGGTACAGGGAGAAATTAAGAAGGGGATTTTTTAATGGCACTTGCAAGAAATTCGGTTGAATTGTTGGCACCGGCAGGAACTTGGGACGCATTTATCGCCGCCGTCGAGTCCGGAGCGGACGCGGTGTATTTGGGCGGCAAGCATTTTAATATGCGAGTCCACAGGGACGATTTTAATTTTGACGACGAAACTTTGAAAAAAGTCGTTCAAGTCGCCCACTCAAGCGGCGTAAAAATTTATGTGACACTGAATAATTTAATCAGTCCCGAAGAATTGCCGAGTTTGGAAGATTATTTAAAGACGCTTGCCGCAGAGATTAAGCCGGACGCAATTTTGGTACAGGATTTTGCCGTCGTCAATCTTATTCGCCGGCTGAAAATCGAAATTCCTATTCATGCGTCGGTAATGATGAACACGCACAATTTCCCCGCAGTCGAAACTTTGAAAAATTTCGGAATTACGCGGATTGTTGTCGGCAGGGAAATGAGTTTGCGGGAAGTTTCGTTGCTCAAAGAGCGGACGGGAATTGAAGTCGAATATTTTATGCACGGCGATATGTGCGTCGCGGAGTCCGGGCAGTGTATTCATTCCGGCGTTGTTTTCGGGCAGAGCGGGAATCGCGGTCGCTGTCTGAAACCTTGCCGCTGGGCGTACAAACTCATTGACGAAAGTACCGGCGAAATTCTTAACGACACTTCGCATAAACTTGCGTTGAATGATATGTGTATGTTCCGCAACATTCCGGATTTGATACAAGCCGGCGTTTACTCTTTCAAAATTGAAGGGCGTATGCGTCCGCCGGAGTTTATCCGTCGCATAGTCTCGACTTACCGCAAAGAAATTGACGCTTACCTTGCGGATCCGACCGGTTACGAGATCGACAAAGACGCTTGGAAAAATCTTTATGAAAATCGTGTCCGTGACTTTACGACGACTTTTGCATTTCAAAAACCGGATATTTCGGATTTCGGCTTGACCGGAGAACGCGAACCGCGATTTTTCAGCAAGCCGGTTGTCGAACCGAATTTTGACGACGCGACCGCAAAAGAAATTTTTGATTCCGAGCGGGCAATAAAAAATTCCGGGAAAAAGCCGGAATTGACGGTAAGAGTTTCGGACGTTGAAAGTGTAAAAGCGGTTGTAAAAAACGGAGCCGATAAAATTTACATAGGCGGGGAAGTTTTCCGTCCGAAAAAATCTTGGAAACTTGAAGATTTGAAAGAGGCGGTAAATCTTGCACACGTCGCAGGAGCAAAGGTAATTTTGAACACGCCGCGAACGACCGTTGACAAGGATTTAAACGAACTTGAAGAACTTGCCGCGAGTGTAAAAGATATAAAGTTTGACGGGATTTCCGTCGGCAATATCGGAGCGTTGAGCGTTGCGAAAAAGTATTTCGACCTGCCGATTTATGCAGACTTGTCTTTCAATATCTTCAATCCCCTTGCCGCAGATTTTTTGAAAAATTTGGGAGCGGTTCAAGTCACCGCGTCGCAGGAATTGAGTTTTTCGCAACTGAGGACTCTTGCCGAAAATTCAAATTTGCCCGTTGAAGTCATAATTCACGGCTCAGTCGAATCAATGATTTGCGATCACGACTTTATAAAAATGTATGTGCCGGGCTTTGACAAATTCGCAACGCCGGAACTTTTAAACCGTCATTATGCACTTGAGGACACGGCGGGAGAAATTCATTCTCTGCGATTGGACAATTTCGGACGGACGCATATTTATTTCGGCAAAGATTTATGCCTTTTGCCTTACGTCGAAAAATTTGTTTCCGCCGCATCGCTCCGGATTGAGGCACAAGATTATTCGCCGGAAGTCGCGGGACTTGCGACAAAAATTTATCGTGCGGCGATTGACGGCAAAGATTTTTCACCGGACTTTGAAGAACTTGAAAAAATTTCTCCGCGAAAATTCGGTTGCGGGGTTTACAGATTCAAGCAGAGTCGAAATTCGATTGAAAGCTGACTTCGCGGAGGAGAAAGATGATGGAAGGGAAATCTGAATTTTTGGCGACTTCGACGGAGCCGGCTCCGGAACAAAACGATTCGACGGAAAACGAAGTCCGGGAATTGATTGAAGAAATCCGGGAATTGCAGGAAAAAAATTCGCGGCAACTTACTCAAGTTCTCCGCGAAAACATAAATTTTCAAAATCAAGTCCGGCAGGGTATGTATGAAGAACTTGAAAATTTAAAGGAAACTCAACGCGGCGAACAGTTCACGCCGATTCTTAAGTCAATCGCGACGATTTGCGTCGAATACAGAAATTTGCTTGACGATGAAACCATTCCACGCAAGGCGAGGAAAGCTTTGCAACTTCTCTTTGACGAGCTTGAGGATATTTTGGCCGAATATGACGCGGAAATTTTCCGGTCAAATGTCGGAGATCAACGCCGCAATTTATTTACAAAAATAATAAACACTTTCCCCACTACCGACAAGAGCCGGCACAATACCGTTGCAAAAAGTCGCCGTCCGGGCGTTGTCAGGAACGGCAAGCCGCTTTACAGGGAATTTATAGATGTTTATGTTTACAATCCGGAAAATGAAAACGGACAGCCGAAATCCGAATTTGCCCGGAGCGAATAGAGAACCGGGGAACCGGTTTCTCCCACTCTTTCCCTAAAAATGAAAATGATTCATCATCTTTTCGGTTAAAGACTTCGGTGAATCGTTTTTATTTTTGAGCAGATATTCCAGCGTCGTCGCGTTGAAAAAAGAAGTTATCGGAATGTAACGATTATATTTTCTGAAATCCCCGTACACCGTCAGCTTTTTGTGAAGTTCCGCGATGTCTTTTTTGTCGGCGTTGTATTTTCTCAAAATTTTTCCGAGTGCCGCGTCACGCCCGATAAAGTCAAAAATTTCGTCGATAAGTGCGGGATTATTTTTGTCGTTTTCATATTTTGCGATAAGTTCGACGGATTTATTTGACATTTTCATCGACCGCCGAATACCGAAGATAAAAAATCCCGTCAACAGAATCAAGAATAAAATCAAAGCGTAATTCAAAAAATTTTCCTCCTCAAAAAGAATCGGCAACCGCAGCTTTTACGATTGCCGGAAAAAATCTTTTCAATCATTCTTCAAAGTCGTGCGTTTTCCGAAAGTCCTCCAAAATCTTACGCTTGGAAATTTTTCCCGTCGAAGTACGCGGCATATCTTCCAACTCTTTAAATTCTCGCGGCACTTTGTACATTGCAAGGTTTTTGTGCAGGAATTTTTTCAATTCGCGAAGGTCAATTTTTTCGCCTTCCTTGAGGACGTAGAAACACGCCGGAGCCTGACCGCGTAATTTGTCCGGAACGCCGACGACCGCCGCGTCCTTTATTCCGGGAAAACGATAGATAATTTCTTCGACTTCACGCGGATAAATATTTTCGCCCATACTGATTATCATATCTTTCATTCTGTTGACAATATAGACGTAGCCGTCCGAATCGGTCTTGACAATGTCGCCGGTGTGAAGTCGCCCGAGTTCGTCAATCGTTTCCTTCGTCGCCTCCGGATTTTTCCAATAGCCGACCATGACATTGTCGCCGCTTATCAAAAGTTCGCCTTCTTCACCGACGGCAACTTCTTTTCCGTCCGCACCGACGACCGTCAATTCTTCGTCCGGAATGGCCTTGCCGATTGACCCTTGTCTTTCTTCGCCCGGAATCGTCAAAGTGACTATCGGCGATGCTTCCGAAAGCCCGTAACCTTCCGAAATTTCGATTTTAAATTTCTCCGTAAAATCTTTGGCGATTTGCAAGGGGAGAGTTGTCCCGCTGCACATTACAAGGCGGACGGTTTTCAAGTCCTGCGGTTCGGCGTGTTTTGTCATCAGGCGATAAATTGAAGGTACGGCGTATAAATCCGTTAAACCTTCATTTTTAATAATATCGACGGTTTCTTTGAGCGTAAAAGTCCGGATAACGTGAATTTGAGCGCCGCAGTATAAAGTGTACAGGACGCAACAAGTCCAGCCGAAACAATGATACATGGGCAGAACGCAGAGGACTTTATTTTCGCGGCGACAGCCCAAAATTTGAATCTGTTCGGTATTGCGGACAAGGTTTTTGTGGGAGAGAACCGCACCTTTCGGATTTCCGGTAGTGCCTGAAGTGTAGATTATGGCACAGGGAGTATTTGCGTCGAAGTCCGGGGGAAGTTCCGGAGCGTCAATTTCAAAATCTTTTTCGCCGAAAGTCGCGATGTCAAACTGTTCCGGCTTAAATTCTTCTCCGGAAAAATATTCGTCCAATGCGAGCGGGGTGTAAGTCAAAATAATTTTGACGTTTGCATTTTTCAAAATGTAAGCGGTTTCGCGTAAACTCAACTGAAAATTTATCGGTACGCAAATTGCACCGATCGATGCGGCACCGAGATATGCATAGATAAATTCGGCACTGTTCCGCGAGAAAACCGCAACGCAATCCCCCTGCCTTATTCCGAGTGCATAAAGTCGGTTGCGAAATTTTTTCAAACCGTCCCTTGCTTCGGCGTAAGTAATCCTGCGTCCGTTATCGACTATGGCAATGTCGGAGCCTTGTCCGCGATTTATAATTTCGTGAACCAACACTTGAAATCTTCCTTTCGGTGTAAAACAAAAAATTACTTCGGAGCCTTTGACTTGCGAAATTTAACAATTTCCAAAAAGCGATCGGGATCCGAATTTACGACAAATTCTTCCGGAAAGTTGTTTTCCTCAAGTACGGCGATTGAATTTTTATGATTGCCCACGTCAAAATCAATGTGAGCGTCACTTCCCATAATGACGGCGGTACCGTATTTTTTGCAGGCGGCAAGCATAATTTTCGCCTGTTCCCTTGACCCTGCACGATGACCCGTCGAAACGTAAGAATGATTGTTGACTTCCAAGAGTACGCCGGTTTCTTTTGCCGCCCTTGCGACAACGTCAAAGTTCACGGGGAATTGCGGGTTGTCCGGGTGTCCCAAAATTATGACATGAGGATTTCTCATCACTCCGACAAGTGCGGCGGTATTTTCTTCGACACTGCCGGGATCCAGGCAAGGATCGTGCAGACTTGCGACGGCGTAATCAAGTTTTTTCAAAATTTGTCCGGGCAAATCGGTACTGCCGGAATAGTCAATTATATTCAACTCCGCCCCCATTATAAGTTTTATGCCGTAAGCCTCGCGGGGAATAACTTTGAAATTCAGGAAGTTGAAATTATGACAGGAGCCGGGCATATTCGGAGCGTGATCCGCTATTCCCAAAAGTTTCAATCCCGCAGCCTTTGCGGCGTTTGCATTGTCGCGAATCGTTCCATAGGCGTGACCGCTTGCGATCGTATGCGTATGAACGTCCAAAAAATCTTTCATTTTATCGCCTCCGCTTTCCGGGAATTATAACATAAAAGCCGGAAAATAATCAATTCCGGTTTTCAAACTTGCGGATATAAAAAAATCACGAAAACCTTTTTTTCGTGAAACTCGCCGATTTATTTTTGCAAAATAAAATGGTGCCGAAGGCCGGACTCGAACCGGCACGTTGTTGCCAACGGCAGATTTTGAGTCTGCTGCGTCTGCCAATTCCGCCACT
>CAJOOE010000025.1 GCA_905236145.1 uncultured Selenomonadaceae bacterium | reverse complement strand
TTTTCCATGAGCCGGGCAAAAACCGCTCCGAATAAAAACACCGGGTAATAAGTTTTTGTGTATTCCGCCAATCTTGTCATATAAAGTTCGGTGTAAGACGGCATAATTCCGAACTCACTCATGAGAACCGCGACTATTGCAAAGAACGGTGCAATTAAAATTATCGACCAGCCGCGATAAGCAAACATCATCAAGCCGACAATCGCCACACCCGTACAAAATGTTTCCAAAAAAATTTTCCCTCCTTAAAAAAAAGACTTTGCCCTATTTTGAACCTCTGCCTTTTAACGTGCCGGTCCTCCGCGATGCGATTCTTAACCGGAAACCGCCGTTTGCCGTTCGGCTGAATTTTAATCGTTATCGATACCAATGTCAATATTAACGTATGTATTGTAATCCGCCGGGTTTTGTTATAAGATTGTCGGCAATCACAAAGGCATTAAAACCCAATGCGAAAAAGGTGGGATTAAATCGGCGTTTCCCGGAAACGGCAATAAGCAAGCGGCTCGGTCACAAAACGCCGACAATGACTTTGAACATTCGGTCGCACTTTTGCAGAAAATCTTAATGTTGCCGAAAAACGGCATGATTGCAAGACTTTTTTAAAGGAGATTTGATGAAGACAAAAAAGACAAATGCCGCAAGAATTTTGGACGGCTTGAAAATCAGTTACGAAATAAAAACTTATGAAGTCGATGAATCTGATTTGTCCGCAACGCACGTTGCCGAAACTGCCGGACTTGATATCGACTCCGTTTTCAAAACTCTGGTCGCTCGCGGGGACAAGACCGGAATTGTAATGGCTGTTATCGGCGGCGGGGAAGAATTGAATTTGAAAAATTTGGCGAAGGCAAGCGGCAACAAGTCGGTTGAGATGATCGCTTTAAAAGAATTGCAGCCGCTCACCGGTTACATTCGCGGCGGCTGTTCACCGCTCGGAGCGAAAAAAAATTATCCGGTTTTTCTGGACGAAAAAGCTTTGTCGCAGGAAAAAATTTCGATAAGTGCCGGGCAACGCGGTATGCAAATTTTACTTTCCCCCGCCGATCTGATAAAGGCGACCAATGCAACCGTTGCGGATCTGATTATGTAGAGGAGGAAAAAATTTTGAAATATATAAGCACCAGGTCGAAAGACAATCCGATAAATTCTGCGGAGGCAATTTTAAAGGGAATTGCGGACGACGGCGGCTTGTTTGTCCCGGAAAAAATTCCGACGGTTTCTTCAAAAGATTTGGAAGAAATGCTTAAAATGAGTTATGAAAAGCGTGCCGCGAAGATTCTCGGAAAATTTTTGACGGATTACACGGCGGACGAACTTTCCGAATACGCCGAACTTGCTTACAACTGGTTCGACGCAAAAAGCCGGATACCGATGGCGGTTTTGGTAAGAAACAACGACAACCGGGCCCCTTACGGAATTTTGGAACTTTGGCACGGTCCCACAAGTGCATTTAAAGACGTTGCACTTCAAATGTTGCCGCGACTCATGACCGGTGCCTTGAAGAAAACCGGCGAGCAGAAGGAAATTTTGATTTTGGTCGCGACTTCCGGCGATACCGGCAAGGCGGCTCTTGCGGGGTTTGCCGACGTTCCTCAAACCAAAGTCATGGTTTTTTACCCGGACGGCGGGGTAAGCAAGATTCAACGTCTGCAAATGGTGACTCAGACCGGGAACAATGTAAATGTTACGGCGGTTCGCGGAAATTTTGACGACGCTCAAACGGGAGTCAAAAAAATTTTTGCCGACGAAAAAATCCGCGACGAATTGGATAAAGCCGGCGTTAAATTGAGTTCCGCCAATTCCATAAACTGGGGGCGGCTCGTTCCGCAGATCGTCTATTACTTCTCCGCTTACCTGGAATTTGTGAAAACCGGCAAAATGAAACTCGGCGAATTTATAAATGTTTCCGTTCCCACCGGGAATTTCGGCAACATTTTGGCTGCGTACTATGCAAAGAAAATGGGCTTGCCGATAAGAAAGCTGATCTGTGCGTCAAATATAAATCACGTTCTCACGGATTTTTTCAATACCGGCATTTACGACCGCAACCGCGAATTTCACAAGACGATAACGCCGTCAATGGATATTTTGATTTCAAGCAATTTGGAGCGGCTGATTTTTCACGAAAGCGGCGGCGATTTCAAGCAGGTCAAAAGATTTATGACTGATTTGAATGAAAAGGGTAAATATAAAATTGACGCGAAACTCAAAAAGAATTTTGACAAAATTTTCTTTGCCGACTATGCCGACGAGGCGGAAACGAAAGACATTATCGGAAAACTTTACCAATCTTTCAAATATCCGATCGACACGCATACCGCCGTTGCAATGAGCGTTGCTTTGAAATATCGAAACAAGACAAAGGACGGGGCGCCGATGGTCGTTGCCTCCACAGCCAGCCCGTACAAATTTACCGGTGCGGTTCTTGAGGCTCTGGGTCAATCGGTCGAAGGTGCAGACGATTTGAAACAACTTGACCTCTTGAATAAATTCACCGGCAAGCCGATTCCGAAAAATTTGGACAGACTTGCCGATGCAAAAATTTTACATGAGGACGTTTGCGAAAAGGACGAAATGCCGGAGCGGGTAATTGCCTTTGCAAAAAAATGAAGGGATTGAAAAATGGAAAATGAAAAACCCGTCGTCGGCGGGCAGGCGGTAATCGAAGGCGTAATGATGCGCGGTTTCGGAAAAGTTGCCACTGCCGTCCGTGAACCCGGCGGAGAAATAGATTTGGAAGTAAAGCCGGTAAATTCCATATCCGACAGATTTCCTATTTTGAAATTGCCGTTTATTCGCGGCTCGATAGTTTTATTTGAATCGTTAATACTCGGAATAAAATCTCTGATGTATTCCGCGAAAATTGCGGGGGTCGATGAGGAGGAGGAAGAAGAAATTTCCGACAAAGAACTCACCGCCTCAATAATTTTGGCGTTGATAATTGCCTGCGGACTTTTTATAGCGATTCCGACTTTTGCGGTAAAATTTCTGCACACGCTTACGGAAGATCCTTTTATGTTGAATTTGGCAGAGGGATTTTTGCGGCTGATAATTTTCCTTGCGTACATATTCGCAATTTCGCGAATGAAAGACATTCAAAGAGTTTTTCAATATCACGGAGCGGAACACAAGACAATTTTTTGTTACGAGGCGGACGAGCCTTTGACGGTGGAAAATGTCCGGAAATTTCCGCGACTTCACCCGCGATGCGGTACGGCTTTCCTGCTTATCGTTATGCTTGTCAGTATTTTTGTCTTTGCGTTTTTGGGCTGGCCGGATTTGTTGACGAGAATTTTGTCGCGTATAGTTTTATTGCCGGTCGTCGCGGGAATTTCTTACGAAATAATCAGATTTTCCGGACGGTCGAAAAATTCGATTGTAAGACTTGCGACTTTGCCGGGACTTTGGCTGCAATATTTGACGACGAGGGAGCCGGACGATTCGATGATTGAAGTTGCGATAGCGTCTTTGGAAGCGGTAAAGCCGGCTGACGAGTGAAAAGGCGGAAAGGCGGAAAGGTTTGCAAGGTGGAAAGGTGGAAAGGTGGAAAGTGTTTAGCGAAATACCGGTGAAAACTTGGCGGAGGCTCGGAGTAAACAAGGTAAAAGCTCCCGCCGAAATCGTCGAAGAATTTATGGAAGTTGCGGACGGGGAAACAAAAAAATTTTCCGAAATAAATCTTTCGGAAGTACCCGTCGCAAAAAAAATAAAAATCGTCGTCGGAAAATCCGGCAGAATGGAATTGACGGCTGTCGATTTGGGCAAGGCAGATTATTCGGCAGAAATTGAAATAGAACTTGCCGGCGATGATTCTTCAGCAGACCTGCAAGCCGCCTATTTCGGTGACGGAAAAAGAAATTTGGATTTCAATTACATTATCCGGCACAAGGGCAAGCGAACGGACGCGGTTATGAATGTTCGCGGGGCATTGAATCAAAATTGCAACAAGATTTTTCGCGGAACTTTGGACTTTCAAAAAGGTTGCAAAGAATCTGTCGGGCGTGAGCTTGAAGAAGTCATAATTTTGTCGGACGGGACACGGAATCGCTCCGTTCCCCTCATGCTTTCCGGCGAAGATGACGTTGACGGACATCACGCCGTAAGCGTCGGGAGATTGGACGAGGAAAAAATTTTTTATCTGATGAGTCGCGGGCTTGATAAAGCCGAATCGGAAAAATTGATTATCCGGGCGGCGTTCAATCCGGTTATCGAAAAGATTGAGGACGAAAACATAAAAGCCGAAATTGAAAATCGTATCGAAGAAAGATTGAGAAAATAAAAATCCTTTTTTGCCGGGATTAGAAAAGTGGGGTACCATGAGCAGGATTAAGATTTTTTGTTCCGTACTTTTCGCGGGATTTTTTGCGGGCAGCTGTGCGACGGCATTTGCAGATCCGGTGAGCGGTTCGGATGCCGGCGTACAAATGGAGCGGGATCGCCGGGATATGGAGCGGGAAAGAATAATGGAACAAATTGCGGAGGACGAGGCCGCCAAGAAAAATAAGGTGGAAAAGGCAGATTCTTCTTCCGCAGATGATGACGGTGCGGAAATCGGTTTTGAATTGAAACAGGTGACTTGGAATACTTCGGAAATTTTGACGCATGAAGAAATTCAAACCGTCGCCGACTCATATATCGGACGGCAGGTCACTTTGAAAGATTTGCGGGAAATGGCGGATAAAATTACCGGACTCTACAAAGAAAAAGGCTATATGACTTGCGGGGCGATACTTCCTCCGCAACGTATTCATGAAGGTGTTGTCGAAATTCGGCTCATTGAGGGCAAGACCGGCGAAATTTCCGTTACCGGGAACCGCCACACCAAAACCGGATATATCACGGACAGATTGAATTTGAAACCCGGAGAAATTGCGAACACGGATAAGCTGAATCGGAATTTGCGATTGTTTCACGGGACAAACGATATTCAACTCCGAGTGGTGATGAAACCCGGAACCGGAGAGAATACCACAGACTACGAAATTATTGTACTTGAGCCGAAAAATCAATCCTTCACACTCTACACGGACAACGACGGCTACGAAAGCAACGGGCGTTGGCGGCAGGGAATTTTTTATAATATGCGGAGCCTGACCGGACAACGCGACGCTCTCCGGGCGAGTTTTATGCGAAGTCAAGGTACAAAGTCATGGTCGCTGGGATACGGCTTTCCGATTTCAAAAAAAGGAATGAGGTTGGATTTTGACTATTCAGGAAACAGGACGGAGATAATCAACGGCGAGTTGAAACCTTTGGGCGTGAAAGGAAAATCCGCCTCATATTCCGTAACATGGCGATTGCCCTTTCAAGTAACGGAGAACTCCCGACATGAAACGGGCTTGCAATACGTTCACCAGACGACGGAAACGGATTTGGGCAACGGAGCCGTTCATTGGGTGGACGATAAAATCCGGCGGTTGATTCCTTATGTATCTTTCACGCATTACGGAGATTCTTCCGTCGTTTATCACAAACATTCATTGGTTTGGTCGCGACGCAGCGATATTGACGGAAATTCGGATACGGCAAGGTTGTATCGCTTGTCCTCATTTTGGCAAAAACGCTTTAACAGCGGACAATTTTGGCAGACGCGATTGGACGGACAATGGTCAAACTCCGAATATATGCCGGCGTCGGATCGTTTCTTTATCGGCGGCGTGAATACAGTCAGAGGTTATGAAGAGGGTTTTATCGGCGGTGAAAAAGGATTTGCCGCGAGCATTGAATATCATGTACCCGCAGACAAGAAAAGGCGATTTTTCTTCTTTCCCTTCTTCGACGTCGGCAAAGTAAGCGGGGACACGGCACCGGAACACAACACGCTGATGAGTGCGGGGGTCGGTGTCGAAGCAAGATATAAGCATTTGTACAGTGCGGTAACTGTGGGATTCCCGTTCAAGCGGGATTTTTATGAAAATCGAATAAGCGGAACAAGGGTCGATTTCACCTTGTCGGCTACTTTTTAGAAACAAGACAGGAAGTCTTTTGGACGAATCGCAACGACGGAAGGAAAAAGGTGATTACGGTGGCATACGGATATTACATGAAAAATCGGGTCGGAAGAAAAATTTACGATCGGACGCAACGGAGAAAATCGCGTTGGCAAATATTCACTTCTTTGGCAATGACGGCGGGAGTTTTGGTTTATCCCTTCGGCACGGGTGAGGCGGAAATTGCCCGGAAAGACGGAGTAACGACGGCGATTGAGCATAACGGAAATCTTTACAACATCAGCCCGGAGAAAGTGGTTGACAACACATTTGCTTACAACCGTTTCAAAGAATTTAATTTGTCGCAGGGACAAATTGCAAATCTCCTTTTCGGCAATTCGTCAACCCTTGCCAACTTGGTGAACGGCAAAATCAATATCGCCGGCATTGTCAACGGCGTGAAGGACGGCAAAATTGACGGTCATCTTATTTTCTTGAGTCCGCAAGGTATTGCCGTCAGTGCAACCGGTGTAATCAACGCCGGACAATTTACCGGCATTGTCCCGACAAAAACGGATTTTGAAACGCTTTACAATTCGACAACTCCGGACACCGCAATCACTTTGAAAGCAATCAATGCTTTGGGTTATGCGATCGGCGGCAAGATTGACATTGACGGGCAAATCAATACTCACAGCGGCGTTATGCTCGGTGCGGGAATCATCAACATAAACGACGGTGCAAAAATTCAAAGCACGAAAGATTTAAATTTCACGGACTTGGTCAATATCAAAGACGGTGCAAGTGCAAATCTTACCGGGCTTGCCGCATCTGCCGGAGAGGGCGGCGACATTGTCCTGACTGCAAAACAGGTATCCGCCGTCAAAGATACAAAGACTTCAAAAGATAAAGACGGCAAGGACAAGACCGAACCCAATCTTATTCGCTGGAGTGATCGCTCCACCGATATTTCCTCCGCCGTCAACATCGGGAAAAACGTCACCATTACAAATAACGACGGTGCAATAAAACTTACTGCGGAAAGTACAAGCACTTACGAAGACAGCACCCCCATGACTTTGACGAATACTTTGAAAGGCATTATTTTCGGTGATAAAACAATCGCCGATAAACTCATTGACAAACTTGCCGGCAAAGAGTCCGGAGCGAATAAATATCTGTTTACAAACTACTCCGGCAAGAAAAACAAGTCAGCCGTCAATATCGGCGAAAACAGCAACATTACCGCTCAAAATATCGAAATTGCCGCAAATTCAAAATTGGAGATAAAGCAGTCCGTTTCAGTGCCTTCAAGCGGCAAGGACAGCGAAGGTAAAACAATAGAGAACACTTCCAAAATGCCGATAGCCGCCGTGACCGTTTCCCGTATCTATAACAATGCGGACGTGAAGGTTGACGGCAACCTTAAAGCCGAAGGCGGGAACGGTATTAAAATTTCGGCAAACGCGGACACAAAAGCCGAAATTTCTGCGACAGCCGCCGGCGGGGCAAATACTCCGGTTGCCGCAGGCGTTGCGGTTCTGGTCGGTGATACAAATTCAAAAGTTACCGTAAACGAAAGCGGTGACCCTTTGACCGCCGCAAACGGCAAAGTTGAAATCGAATCCGTAACCACCGATAACGTCGATATTGAAGTCGGGGCGGTCGGCGGTCAAAATACCTATGTCGTTTCAAATGTCGGCGTTGCAAATTATGACACCGGTGCGGACGTGGTGATAAATCGCTCTGTCAATGCCGGAGCCGTTGACATAAAAGCGGAGGACAATATAACCGGATTGAAGATGGTTGTTGACAACACGGCAAAGCCCGAATCGAACACCGAAGGCGAGAAGAAAACTCCGGAAACAACCGACGCACAAAAGAACGCGGACGATAAAGCCGCTCAAGAAGAACAGAACAAATCCGATGAAAATAAATCGGACAGCGAAAAAGCGAGCGAAAAAAAATCCGCAAATCCCACAGAGTTAATTAAAAATTCTTCCGTCGATACAAAAAACGACGATAAAACAAAAGATGCCGCAGGCGGTGTTCAAAAAGTTAAAGATAAGGTTGAAGGCACAAACGAAAGCGGTACAAATCCCGGCAGTGAAGAAAAACGAAATTCCGCGTTCGGGCTTGGTTCTGCCGTCGGTGTATTCGCCACGCGAAATGATGCAAACGTCACGATCGGTAAAAAAGCCGTCATCAACGCAACGACTCCGGAAAGTGCGGATACTTCCGGAAATACCGAAAACACCGCGACAACTCCGGATACTTCCGGAAATACCGGAAACAATTCGGAAACTCCCGCCGGTCCGGACGGCTCCGTCAAAATTACCGCAAACGTATTCTTGGCTCCCGAATCGGAGGACGGTCTGCAACTTTCCGTAAACAATACGCAAGCCGATGAAAATGTTGAAATCGGTGCGGCTGTTCTGGTCAGCAGCGTGAAGAATAACGCCACAATTTTGACGGACAGCGACGGGACGGTTGCCGCCAACATTAACGGCGGAGGTGAAGTTGCTCTTAACGCCGTTTTGCGTATGGGCAACGAAGAAAAGTCCGAAGAAAAATCCGGCGAATCTTCCGGCGGCACGGAAAGCGGCAATTCCTCCGGAAACACGGAAAACGGCAACGAATCTTCCGGCGGCGACGGCGACAGTAAAGAAGAAGAGAAAGAGGAAAAAGTCAACGGGCT
>CAJOOE010000024.1 GCA_905236145.1 uncultured Selenomonadaceae bacterium | reverse complement strand
TGGAAAGATGTAAATTATCCGGAAACGGTCAAAGAGAATTTCAAAATTTTGGAAGATTATATTTCCCTGTGCAAATCAAAAAATATCAAGCCGATAATGTTTTCCGTTCCCATGCACGAGGCTTGCAGGAAACATTTCAACAGGAAAATGCTTGACGAATTTTATTTTTTGATTCGCGGATTATTGAAAAAACACCCGGACGCGGCTTATTTTGACGGTTGGAATTTACCCGGTTTTTCAGACGGAGATTTTTGGGACATAACTCATTTGAATTTGAACGGTGCAAGAAAATTCAGTGCGATTTTCAGCGACTTAATCGAAAAATCGGAAAAATGACCGGACATTCCATCATAAGTTTGCGGCAATCCGAAAAATGATATATAATCAGGTAAAATTTTTTTTGCGGGAAGTGACAAAAGTGGAATATCGGAGAGTTTTGGCGATAGGCGACAGTCACGGGCATTTCGGCAGATTGATGTCCGTTTTCAGAAAAATTGAATTTGATCCTGCCGAAGATTTTTTGATTTTACTCGGCGATTATGTGGATCGCGGAGATGAAAATATGCGTTGTCTGCGTTGGGCGATGGAGATGAGCGAAAAGCCCAATGTTGTCGTTCTTCGGGGAAATCATGAACAGATGATGCTTTATTTTTATCTGCTCGGTACGACGGAAACAACAATTTGGCTCCCCAACGGCGGCAATGCGACGAAACGCGAAATTGATATTTGGTGCCGCGAAGAGCCGGACGCTTTGAAAAAAATTTTGAAATTTGTCGCCGGGCTGCCCTTTTATCATCAAATGACAATCGGCGGCAAGGAATATATTTTTTGTCACGCAGGACTCAAGCCGGGAGTTCCGCTCGAAAAACAGGACGAAGAATCTTTGCTGTGGATTCGCGAAAAATTTTACAACGATTATGACGGAGATGCGGAAGTCGTCGTCGGTCACACGCCCACGCCTTACATTTTCCCGGAGAAATATTATCCCATACGACTCGACAACAAAATAACTTTGCTTGACACCGGCTCATTTTTGCCGCGAGGAAGAATTTCCTGTATTGACGTTATAAGCGGAAAAATTTGGCAGAGCGACCCGGACGACGAAATTTCTCTTTGGTGGCGGGAAAGCAGACTTTGAAAAAGTTTAATATTTTCAGGCAGGAAATTTTCGATATCGCCGGAAAAGACAGTCGAAACGTAAAGATTAAATTTTTTTGGAGTGAATTTTTGAAATGAAAACTAAACTTTTGGCGGCTCTTTCGGTCATTGTGATTATGGTTTGCGGAACGGTTTATTTTGTCGGAAATTATTTTGTCGAATATGCTTTGAAACGCGGGAACGATACGGATCCGCTTGCACCTCCTCCGGCTTGCGAAAAAATTGCAACGCCCGGACTTGAGGCTCCCCCCGCTCCGGATTTTGAGAGCGAAATTTGGACCGTGAAAACCGGCAGAGGAATTGAATTGAAAGCGACGGTATTTTACCCGGACAAAAAAACTCATCGCCGGGCAATTCTTATTCACGGCTACGGCAGGGATCAAACTTATGCTTACGATTACGCCGAAAAATATTTGAAGGAAGGCTATGTCGTAATAACGCCCGACCTCCGAGCGGCGGGAATGAGCGGCGGGACTTATATGACAATGGGGACTTTGGAGGCAAATGATATTAAACTTTGGACAGAAAAAATTATCGCCGAAGACCCGGACGCAAAAATTATTTTGCACGGCGTTTCCATGGGAGCCGCAACTGCCATGATGACGACGGCTTTGGAACTTCCGGAAAACGTTGTCGCTTTGGTTGAGGATTGCGGTTATACGAGTGCTTACAAAATGTTCGGCGTAAAATTGAAAGAACTTTTCGACTTGCCGGAATTTCCCTTTATGAATTGTGTCGATATTGTCTGCAAAATTAAAACCGGAGTTTTTCTCTCCGATGCCGCACCGATTGAAAGCGTAAAGAGTACCAAAATTCCGACTCTCTTTATTCACGGCGACGAGGATAAACTTGTGCCTTATTCCATGATGAACGAACTTTACGACGCATCCGCCGCTCCGGTCAAAGAAAAAATGACCGTTGAAGGAGCCGGTCATGCCGACGCAAAGAATAAAGACCCGGAAGTTTATTTTGACAGAGTTTTTCATTTTTTGAGAAGGTTTGCAGGGAAGGAATAATTTAACGCCGAATTTACTTTCACAAACGGCGAATCAGCGGGAGGATTTTGATGAGAACCAAAATTTTATTTATAAGTCAAGGCGTTTCGTTTATGGGAAACTCCATACAAAAAAATATGGAATCGGCAGGCTATGAAGTCGTGCGTGTCGATCCCGTCGTCGAGGAGATTGCCCAATACAAAGACGAAATTTCCATTTTCGTTTTTTATCTCGGCAAGTTTATAGAGGACATTCCGGAAGTTCTCGTCTATCTGAAAGACATTTGTCTTGAGGAAGAAAAAATGCTTGTGCTTTTGGGAAATGCGAACGAACTTTCAATCGTGGACAACCAACTTCCGCCGGCTGCCATCGCGGCGAAATTTGAACGCCCGGTAGATTTGAAAAGATTGGTTGCGGAAATAGGATTGTTGGCTCAAGCCGTCGGAGTACGCGAGGCACAGAAAAGCATTTTGCTTGTGGACGACGACCCGACTTTTTTGAAGATGATGAAAGGCTGGCTTGACAGTGATTACCGGGTGACGATCGTGACAAGCGGGACGCAGGCTCTGATGTACATTGCGGACAATCGTCCGGATTTGATTTTGCTGGACTATGAAATGCCGGTTATTTCCGGACCGCAGGTTTTGGAAATGATACGCAGTGAAACGAAGGTTGACAATATTCCGGTTATGTTCCTTACCGGCAAAGGCGACCGCGAAAGTGTTTTGAAAGTTTTGGCGTTGAAACCGGAAGGATATTTGCTGAAGTCTTTGAACCGTGAACAGATTTTGGCATCGCTGATTGAATTTTTTGACAAGAAACATGCGGAAGAGCTTCAAAAGAAATCTCATATTTAAAAAAATGCGTAAGTGCGTCGAGCGTTGAAAATTGCAACACGCCGGCGCACTTTTTTTATTTACTTTCCCCAAAAAAACCGGCTTAATCAGTGATAAGCGTCCGTGTGTAAAAATTCATTCTTCACGACTTGCCCGCCGTTGTAATAAACTCTGTAAACCGACGGCGACATATCCGGGCCGGCAGTTTCTATCGAAATTTTCGAGCCGTTCAAATCAGCCCGCGTCCCCAAAACATAAACATCAATTTGCGAGCCGGACGCATAAGACAACAAATAAACGTTGTGCTTCAAATCGTTCCGAAATTTAAAATCAAGCAAATCATCGGCGACGGTGGCATCTCTGCCCGGAGCTACATAAGTCGATTTTGAATAATGGGAAGTCCTTTCGGTCGGAGTAAGTCCGGCAAGCAAAATTGCATTGTAAAGAGTGGAGCTGACTTGACAAACGCCGCCGCCGTAATCTTGAGCCGGCTCACCGTCAACAATCACGCCGGCAACTTTGTAACCGTTCGCCCGCGTCCTTTTGCCGACGGTATCATTGAAAGAAAAAATCCACCCTGTTTTTACTATTTTGTGAGAAATTGCCCGTGATGCCAGCCAAATATTGTCGCCGCGATCTCCCGGAAAAAAATTTGTGCTGTAATGACCGATAACCGAATCTATTGCGGCAACGTCCTCGGTGCTTATGAAAGGTTGAATTTCTTCCGGAACGAGTTCAATTTTTCCGGCGGGAAGTTTCAGCGTTTGCAGCGGCTCTTTCAGCGAATCGAAAATTTTTTGAGTGTCAAGTTTTTTCCCGACAACGCCGGGAATTTTTTCAATTACGCCGTTTGAATGTAAGCGGCAGACGGCATTGACCGGATCAACATTTATTTGTTTTGCAATCTCTTTGAGTTTCCCGTCAAGCAAACTTTCGTCAAATTCTGCGGAGAGGTAAATATTTCGCCCGTTCAAAGCACAGCGAATTTGATCGTTCAAATTTGAAATTGCATTTCCCCCGCGACCGTAACTCATGGCCTCGCGGACGGCGTTGTCGGTGTGAGGATTTAATTTTATATCTTCCGGAGAAATTTTAAATTCGCGGTCGCCGTAAACAAAAGTAAGCGGATGAATTTTTTCTCCCGCCAAATGTTCAAAATAATTCCGAGTGTCGGTTACGGTCAAACCGTTAATCGGTGTACCCTCCGCCTTTACGCCGGTAATGACGCGATTCCCGGCGGCAACGGAATGAGAAACCGCCGCCGTAGTGACTCCTGCAAGCAAGACTGCCGCTGCCGTCAAAACCGAAACGCCCTTCAGCGAAATCAACTCCGACCAATCGTAATCGGCGACCTTTGTCCAATTCATTGTTATCTCTCCAAAAAAATTTTCTTCGTCAGTTGTTCAAAACGGATTTTATTGCGTCCTTCATAAGTTCGATTTGCGTCAAAAGTCTTGCGTCAACTCCGCCGTTCGGCGTTTCGATGACACAATCACCGGGTTTTAAAGTTTCGTCGGAAATAATTTCCAAAACGGCGGTGCCGTCGGTAAGCATGGATTGAAATTCCCCGCGAGCCATCAAAATCAAGTCGTAACTGTCCGGCTCAACATGAACTTTAATTTCTTTTTGATCTCTTACTCTCTTTATAGCCTCACGGACGACCGGCAAGACGACTTGAGGAACGTCCAGAAAATGTTGCGGCAAAATCTTTTCAATCGACATCATCAAAATTTCGACAATGTCATCTTCCGCTTTGATGAAATAATCGGAAGTTTGTTCCTTTGCGTCCAGCAAAGTTTTTTCGGCTTTTGCGTTTGCCTGTCGGATTATATCGGCAAGTTCGTCGCGGGCGGCTTTTTCGCCTTCCTCATGCCCCTGCCTGTAACCTTCTTCATGACCTTCCCGCCGGGCATCTTCGCGAATTTGTTTTGCCTCTTCCTTTGTCTGTGCTATTAAGTTGTCGCACTCGTTTTGAGTTTGCTGTTTCAAAATTCCGGCTTGAACGTCCGCGTCTTTCAATTTTTCGATCGCCCGTTGTTCCTTTGCGGCGATTTCCGCCATCATGCGATCAATCATTTCTTGATCTATTTTCGGTCCGGAATCTTCTTCTTCCTCCGATTCTTCCGGCAAATTTTCCGGCTCGTCTTTTTTGGGTTTGCCGATTAAAACCGGTTCGCCGTCGGTGGTCGTGTATTTTACAATTTTTTTAAACAATCATCTCGTCTCCCTGACCGCGTGAAATTACAATTTCGCCCTTCTCCTCAAGTACGCGGATAACGCCGACGACTTTCATTTGTGCCTCTTCGACATCGCGAATCTTGACCGGCCCCATGTATTCGATTTCTTCACGCAACATATCCGCAGCACGTTTCGACATATTCTTGAAGATTTTTTCCGAAACTTCCGGCTGTGTCGCCTTCATTGCAAGCGACAAATCTTTTGTATCGACATCGCGTAAAACCATTTGCAGTGAACGGTCGTCGAGCATGACAATATCCTCGAAAACGAACATAAGTTTCTTGATTTCTTCGGCAAGTTCCGGATTGTCCACTTCCAAAGATTCGACAATGGCTTTTTCTGTTGTACGATCGACGCGGTTGAGGACTTCGACGACCGCCTGAACGCCGCCGGCTGTGGTGAAGTCTTGCGTCATCATTGAAGACAACTTTCTTTCCAAAACTCTCTCTACCTCCCTGATAACGTCCGGAGAAGTTCTGTCCATCATTGCGATTCTTTTTGCAACGTCTGCTTGTGAATCTTGAGGCAGACCGCTCATTATTATCGCCGCCTGATCCGGCTCCAGGTATGCCATGACCAATGCGATTGTCTGCGGGTGTTCGTTTTGAATGAAGTTGAGAAGTTGAGAAGGATCTGTTTTCCGCAAGAAGTCGAACGGGCGAACTTGCAAACTTGTTGTGAGGCGGTTGAGAATATCCATAGCCTTGTCGGAGCCGAGTGCTTTTTCCAAAACACTTTGAGCGTATTCCAAGCCGCCGGTGGAAATGTAATCTCTTGCCATAGCCATTTGATAAAATTCGCTTATGACGTCGGCTTTCTGTTCTGCGGTAACCTGTTTGTTGTTGGCTATTTCAAGTGTAATGCTTTCAATTTCGTCGTCGTCCATGTGTTCAAAAAGTTTTGCGGCGTATTCACCGCCCAAAGCGATAAAAAGAATTGCGGCTTTTTCGTGGGCGGTCATTGACTTTGACTCGCCGTACATATCTGCCATAAAAATCAACTCCCCCTGTTAAATTCTTTTTCCAAAAGCAAAAGCGGAAAGTGTCGGCGGAAGAAAATTTTCTGCCGTCAACCGCTTTCCGCCGAATTTCAAATTTAATCGTCCTCCGCAAGCCAAGTTTTGATGAGCATAGCGACTTCCGCCGGTTTTTCGTCGATGAGTTTGAGAATTGCCCGTTTTTCGTCGCGTTGACGACGTTCTTCCGGAGTAAGGCTTTCCTCTGCCAGACGATCCGCCTCGATTGCCGCTGCACGTTCTTCCTCTTCCGCACGCCGCCTTGCCTCTTCTTCCGCACGACGAGCCGCAAGGGCATCTGCACGTTCCTGTTGTTTCTGTCTGCGATACATGAGGAAACCTCCGGTCAACAACGATCCCAACAAGACAAGTGCGGCAAGTTCAAGATAAAGTATTCTGTCGCGGCGATCTTGTTCGGCCTGCTCTTCCGCAAGGCGTTTGTCACGCATTTCCGTACTGAACGGCAACGGTTCGACGGAAATTACATCTCCGCGTTCTTCATTTATTCCCGCCGCCGAACTTACCGTCCGGAGCAAACTTTCCTGCTGAAGTTCTGTAATGGTATCGTTTACGAGAACGGCAACGGTCAGCCGGCGAATTGAGCCGGGCGACGCTATAATTTGCTGATTCTCTTCGTTAATTTCATAATTCCTTGTGGACTCTTTGCGTTCGTATTGAGCATTTGCGTTTCTGTCCTCCGCGACGTATCCGGGAACATTTCCCTCAACGCCGGCGGGACCTCCGGGAATATTTGATTCGCCGTTGTAATTTTCGCTGATGTCCTGTTGACTGCGAATTATTCCGGATTCGTCAACAACCGGAGTAAAAGTTTGTCTGTCGGTTTTCTTTTCGTCGAAGTCCAATTCGACGCTGACCCGGACAAATGCGTTGCCCATACCGAGCGAATTGTCAAGCATTGTTTGAATATTGTGTTGAATGTGATCTCTGACGCGTTTTGTCATCTCTATTTGGTGCAGAGCCTGCATATTCAAACGCTGTTCTTTTACAATTTCATCGCCTTCGTTTTCATTGAGAATATTGCCTTCTTCGTCAACGAGAGTGACATTTTCCGGCAAAAGTCCCTGAATACTGTGGCTGACCAAGTTTACAATTCCTTTAACCTCGGCCGGCGTCAAAGTCTCATCTTTTTTGAGCATGAGCATGATTGACGCGGTCGCAGGTTTTTCATTTTTCTTATAAAGGCTGTCCTCCGGCAAAACTATGTGAACGCGGGCTTTCTGAACGACTTCAAGCTGTTCGATCGTTCGCGTCAATTCTCCCTGAAGTGCCTGCAGATAATTTACTTTGTTTTGAAATTCGGTAACACCGAGTTTACTGTCGTCAAAAAGTTCAAATCCTTTATTGCCGCGCGGCAATCCGTTGGTAGCCAATTCAAGTCGGGTATCGTGAACTTTTGTCGCGGGTACGAAAATTGTCGTACCTCGTTTATTTTCTTCGACTGTATATTCAACGCCCGATTCTTTCAAGCTGTTTACAACGTCGCCGGCATCTTTGGTTTCCAAATTGGTGTACAGCGGAACCATGTCCGGTTTGCCGCCGTACCAAAAGCTG
>CAJOOE010000023.1 GCA_905236145.1 uncultured Selenomonadaceae bacterium | reverse complement strand
CGCCTCCGGCTCCTCGTATCCGTCGATTCTGTCGCCGACAAAATTATAAGTCGTGTAATATCGAATTTCCTGGATAACGTCCGGAACCGCGTCAGCCAACAAAACAAAGCCGGCGGGATCTTCCGGAGATTGAGATTTTTGAGCATTGACCGGCAAAATCGTCAGGCAAAGCAAAAGGCAAATTCCCGAAACAACTTTTAAAATTTTCATGTGAAATGCTCCTTTTCAAAATTTATTTTTCGGCAAAGATATATTTGCCGACAGGATCCGTCATTTCTTCTTCCCAAATGTAACCGCCGCCGAATTTCCCCATACTTTTCGGATTTTCGTCCGGCTCGACAGCCAAGCCGTTGACCGCGAAAAGCAAGCCGTCTTTCGTGCCGGGAACGAAATACAAGCCGGAAATCAAGCCGTAAGCCTCGCCGCTGTGACCGACAAAATCAATTTCTTCATCTCCGCAAAGTCTTGCCTTGCCGTCACCGTCAATCATATAAATTCCCATGCCGTATTTATACATTACGCCGTAAGGATCGCCGTTTTTCAAATTTTCGTCGTAAGTCCATTGGGGCGTTGTCATTTCTTTGAAAGATTCCGGACTGATAATTTGTTTACCTTTGTACTTGCCGCCGTCCATGAGCATTTGCAGACAGTGGGAAAGTTCTTCAAATGAAATTCTCAAACCGCCCTGCGGAGAAAAAATTGTCGCGTTCGTTCCCGGCTTGTAATTTTTCGGAACGGTATTGAAAATAATGCCGCCGTCTTTCGGCGGTTGAGTTTTGAAGTCGTCGGACTGTGCCGTCCATTCAAAATTTTCGTCCCAAACTTCGCCTTTTTTCTTCCGGTAAATCGTACCCAAATTTTTGAAATCCTTCCGGCTCAAATTTCCGACGACGTAATCGGCTTTTATGTCGAGGTCTTTGAAAATGTGATTTTTTTGGTAAATGTCAAATCTTTCGCCGGTAACTTTTTCTATAATCGTTCCGAGTATCCCGTAATTCAAATTGCAATATTCAAAATAATCTTTGTCCTGTTTTGCAAAATGATTTCCGTTTTCGTAAACTTTGCCGCCGGGCTTGAAAAATTCTTCAATTCCGTACTGCGGCTTCAGCCAATAAATTTTTCCGTCGCGTATGGTTGAGGTGTGACTTGCCAACATTCTCGCGGTTATCGGCGTGTCGGGAAAATTCGGATTGCGGAGATTAAATCCCAAGTATTTGCTTACGTCCTCATCAAGATTTATTTTTCCTTCATCGACAAGTTGAAGGACAGAAAAGACCGTAAACATTTTTGACAGTGAGGCGATTCTCAATTTTGTATTTCGTGTCATCGGTCTGTCGGGATTTATGTGACGGCGACCGGAAAAATTTGAATAAACTTCCTTGCCGTCTTTAAAAGCGATAATGCCCAATCCCGGGACCTCCGAACCCTTTTCCCCGATCATTCCGGAATATTTTTCGTCCAGAATTTTTTTCGTGTCCTCATTCAAAGTCTTTGCACTCGCGACGCTTGTCGCAGAAAAATAATTTTGTGTCGGAGCGGAAAAATTTAATCCGAAAGAAAAAATCCCCGCACTCAACGCCGCAACAAATTTTTTCTTAAAATTTGTCAAAGCAACCACTCTCCCGCTTGATAAAAATTTTAAATTTACTCCCTGCCGCCGCCGTTTGCCCTTTTGTCATCGTACATATTCGCGTCGGCCTCTTTGAAAACATCGTTTGCAAATTTATGTTTTTTCGGATCGTATTTCGCAATTCCGATTGCGGCGGAAACTCTTTCCCAAGGTTCAAGAGTCGAATCTTTCAAAAGTTCCGCAGTCCTGTCTTTGAAAATTTTGACCACGTCATCGCCGACGGAAGATTTTTCGCCGTCCAGGACAATTACAAATTCATCGCCGCCGATCCGAAAAATTTTTGAATCGTGGAAAATTTCCCGGAGAATTTCAAAAAATTTCAAAATGTAAGCGTCGCCGCGATCGTGTCCGAAAGTGTCGTTAATTCTTTTCAAATAGTTCAAATCCGTCATCACTATGGAAAAATCGGCTTTCTTTGCAAAAATATCCCAATCCCTGTGACCCATACATTTTTCGTAAGCCGCCTTGTTGCCCGCTCCGGTCAGAGCGTCTTTGTAGGCAAGCGTGTCCATTTTTACGACTTTTTCCTTGAGAACGGATCTTTCTCTGTCAGCCAAAATCAATTCGGCGGTATAGGATTTCATATCGTTGCACATTGAGGAAAGAGCACCGGACAAATCTTCAAGTTCGTCGTTTGTTTCGATTTTCGGATCTTCAAAATAAAGCTCGTCCAAATTTCTTTTTCCGTGACAACGTGAGGCAAAAGAAATTGCCGAATTTTTCATTCGTTTTATCGGATCGACAACGCGACTTTTCAGCTTGTAAGACATTCCCGCAACCAAAACTATTCCCGCCGCCAGAGCGTAAAGAAATGCCATTTTTATAAAATTTATCCTTGCCGCATCAATTTCATCAATCAAAACGTCGGCACAGAGTACGGCGACGGGTTGCCCGTTATTGTTGAAAATGGGACGGATCGCGGTGTAAATATTTCCGAAAGTGGTATCGTTTTGAAAAAAGGTAACTTCCGGATTATAGTCCATTCTCGCCAAATATTGTCTTGCGACGTCCGGAGGGTAAGCGTCGCCGGTATAATTTCCCAAGTCCGTCAATCCGTCCGTCCCCGCCTCTTTGCCGGCTTTTGTATAAGCCGCCAAAACGTCCATCATATTATCCGGCGGATTTTCGGAAATCGGGCGGATTATGTATAAAAATTCCAGCTTGTGAGTTTCTTTCAAATCGTTCGTCAATTTCTGCAATTCTTCATATTTTTCCGATTTCTTCCCGGTTTTCATACATTCCGCCAAATCTTCACCGTCCGCAACTCTCGCGACGTAATTCAAAATATCGGCGGTGTAAGCGTGATAACGGTTGAGCATATCCCGCTCGTAAATGAAAAAGTTCAGCAGACTCACACAGATGGAAAAGATTAACGCGAACATTACACAAAAAATCAGCATCGTTCGCATCAACGGATTTCTGCCGGTTTTCTTCAATTTGCTGACATCCCTTTCAAAAAAATTTTTTCATACTCTACTCAATCCGAAAAAAATTCTTATTTACTTTGAAACTTTTTCGATTTGTGAAATATCGGAACCCATTATAACATAAGCACCGGGATTTGTCTTTTTTAAAAGTTCGACCATCATTTTTTCCGGCAGAGATATGCAGCCGTGCGACCACCAACGATTATAAGTTCTGCAGTGAATGAAAATCCCGGAGCCTTTGCCGGGAACGATCGGATCAAAATTGAAACCGATGTTCATGCCGTACTTGAATTGATAAACGCCGAAAAGTTTGTCGCTCTTTTTGGAAAAATTCGGATCTTCGACCCAAGTGTTGTAAGTTTTGTCGGGAACGCTTGAGAAGTAAGAGTTTTCGGTAATTTTGCGATATTCCATATTTGTACCGGGATTTTCCTCTTGACCGAAAGCATAGAGGATCGGAAAACTTCCGGCGGGAGTCGTCATATCTCCTTCTCGGCGATTGATTTTAAATCCTTTTTGCCCGTAACCGCAGTAAGATTGAAAATCACATTTCCAAGCGTCGCCGGTTTTATTCCAAAGGCTCAAATTGTGTCCGATGACCAAAATTATTTGATTCGTCTTTTTCGCGGCTGAAGATTTTTCCAAAATGCCGGAAATTTTTTCCGCTTGACTTTCCGCAACGGTTTTCGGTCTTGCAATTATCCAAGGTTGATTGCGTTGATTTTCCGGCAGCATGGAATGATCGAACCACATTGAAAAAAATTTCCAAGCGTTGTTGACGGCGTAACCGTCCTGCCGGTGATCGCCGGTGTCGTAAGAAGTGTCCCAATTTTCCGGATAAGGAATAACCCCGTCGCCGGCGGCAAAGGCAACATTTGCGGCAAGAAGTCCGGCGGCAAGCGAAAATAAAAATTTTTTTCTCATACGTTCGATTCCTCTCTTGCAAATTTTAAAATCATAAACCGTCTTATTCTACAAAATTTTATTTTTTACTTCAAGCAAAGCAATTTTTTTTCCGCAAAACCGGTAAATCAAAAACCGGCAGGAAAATTTCAATGTTGGCAGAAAAGTTAATCGGAAATGAAAGCACTTTACGACAATATTTTTTCGGAGGGGAGAAAAATTGAACGATAAAGGCAAAAAACCGGTGACGATAGAATCTTTGACGGAAATGGTAAAATCTTATAATGAAGATGCAGACGTTGAACTTATAGAACGGGCGTATCTCGTGGCGGCGGAAGGTCATCGCGGACAAAAGAGAGTTTCCGGCGAACCGTACATAAATCACCCGCTGCAGGTCGCGGCAATTTTGGCGGAATTGGAAATGGATACCGGCACAATAGCCGCCGCTCTCTTGCATGACGTGGTTGAGGACACTTTATTTAATACCGAAGAAATTCGGGATATGTTCGGCGACGAAATTGCTTTGCTTGTTGACGGCGTTACCAAGCTCGGAAAAATTCCCTTCAAGTCAAAAGAGGAACAGCAGCTTGAAACTTATCGGAAAATGTTTATCGCCATGGCAAAAGATTTGCGGGTCATAATGATAAAACTTGCCGACCGCCTTCACAATATGCGGACGCTTAAATTTATGCGTGAGGACAAACGCAAGAGAATTGCCGCCGAAACTTTGGAAATTTACGCTCCCCTTGCAAACCGGCTCGGTATTTCCAATATAAAATGGGAATTGGAAGATTTGAGTTTGCGTTATCTTGAACCGGATATTTATTATGATCTTGTGGAAAACGTAAATCAAAAACGCAAGGAACGCCAGATTTATATTACCGAGGCCGTCAGGCAAATTGAAGAAGAATTTGACGATTTGGATATTCGTGCGTCAATCAGCGGGCGGGCAAAACATTTTTACAGCATTTACAAAAAAATGATTCGCGATCATAAAGACATCGGGGAAATTTACGATCTTTCCGCCGTCAGGATTTTGGTTGACGAAATTCCGGATTGTTATAAAGTTCTCGGCATTATCCACGCGAAGTGGAAACCGATTCCCGGAAGATTCAAAGATTATATTGCCATGCCGAAAAGCAACGGCTATCAGTCTTTACATACGACGGTCATGGCTCTGGGTTATCCGCTTGAAATTCAAATTCGCACTTTCAAAATGCATAAAATTTCGGAGTGGGGAATTGCGGCTCACTGGAAATATAAAGAGAGCGGGAAAAGTGTTTACGCCGGCAGAAAAGGCGACAGAAAAATGTCATGGCTCCGGCAAATGGTCACTCTGCAGAAAGAAATCAAAGACACGAAGGAATATTTTGAAGCGTTGAAGTTTGACGTTTTCAGCGACGAAGTTTTTGTGTTTACTCCGACCGGCGATATAATTTCACTGCCGAAGGGCTCCTGCCCGATTGATTTTGCGTACAGGATTCACACGGAAGTCGGTCATCATTGCGTCGGTGCGAAGGCGAACGGCAGAATTGTCCCTCTGGAATACAAATTGCAGAACGGCGATTTTGTGGAGATTATTACAAACAAATCGAATAACGGCCCCAGCCGCGATTGGTTGAATATTGTGGCGTCCGGCGATACCCGCAGTAAAATTCGCTCATGGTTCAAGCGTGAAAACAGAGCGGAGAATATTGAAGAAGGGCGGGAACAGGTTGAACGCGAAATAAAAAAACTCGGCTACGATGTCAAAGCTCTTTTGAAAAGCGGCAGGCTTGAGGAAGTTGCAAAAAATTTGGGGTTGCCGGGCGAGGACGATTTGCTTGCCGCCGTCGGTTACGGCGGTCAACCTCTGCGTGGAGTCATTACAAAACTTGTCGAACTTCATAAAAAAGATTTAACCGAATCGACGACGCCGGAAGTTTCCGCACTCTTAAACGAAATAAAACATCCCGCAAAAACCGGTCAGCCGCAGAAAAACGGCAACGGCGTACTTGTGGAAGGGGAAAGCGGTTATTTTGTCCGGCTGGCGAAGTGTTGCAATCCCATTCCCGGAGATCCGATTTCCGGCTACATTACACGCGGGCGGGGAGTTTCGGTTCATCGCTCCGACTGTCCGAATATTTTGAGCGGTGCGGATTTGGAGAGAATGATAGAAGTCAGTTGGGAAATGGACAACGACAGAGTTTACACGGTCGAAATTGAAATTGTCTGCAACGACAAGAGCGGCGTTTTGTCCGAACTCTTTGCGGTTCCCGCCGGCATGGGTCTGAATATTCATTCCGTCCACGCCGCTCCCAACAAAAACAATAAAACTTCGACGGTCGATTTGGGAATTGACGTAAAAAACGCCGCACAGGTCACAAATATCATGACACAAATGCGACGATTGCCGGACGTTTACAGTGTGGCCCGTCCGATGATTTTGTCCGCTCCGGAACAGACGTTGTGAAAATTTTTAACGAGGTGAAATATTTTGAAAGGTAAATTGATTTTGGAAGACGGGAGCGTTTTTCGCGGTCAACTTTTCGGCGGTGCGAATGCGACTGCGGAGGGAGAAGTTGTCTTTAATACCGGAATGACCGGCTATCAGGAAATTTTGACCGATCCTTCTTACTGCCGGCAAATTGTTACATTGACTTACCCCTTAATCGGGAATTACGGCACCTCCCGGATTTTCGATCAGAGCCGGAAAAGTTTTGTGTCCGGCTTGATTATCGGCGAACTTTGCGAAAAGGGCAGCAGTTCGAGTATGGAAAGAAATTTGTCGGATTATCTTTCCGCAGAAAAAATTCCCTGCCTTTACGACGTTGACACGCGGGCGGTCACGAGAAAGATTCGTTCTGCGGGAACAATGAAAGGCGTTATCGTCAGCGAATACACTTCTCAAGCGATGATAGACAACATGATGAAAATGCCGATTCATACGGACGTTGTCGCGGAAGTCACCACGCCGGAGGCTTACGATTTGGACTCCGAAAATTCGGACGCTCCTTTTGTCGTGGCTATGGATTTCGGCGTAAAGAAACACATTTTGGACAGTCTGCATGATACCGGTTGCAAAATTAAAGTCGTTCCCGCTCAAACGCCGGCCGAAGAAATTTTGAAAATGAATCCGGACGGAATTTTTCTTTCAAACGGGCCCGGAGATCCGAAAGACGTTCCGGAAGTCATTGAGGAAGTGAAAAAACTTATCGGAGAAAAACCGATTTTCGGAATTTGCTTGGGACATCAACTTTTGGCACTGGCTATGGGGGCGGACACTTACAAACTGAAATTCGGTCATCGCGGCTCCAATCAGCCGGTGAAAAATCTTGAAACCGGCAGAGTTTATATAACTTCTCAAAATCACGGTTATGCGGTTGACGAAAAATCTTTGAAAGATTTGCCGCTCGAAGTGACTTACCTTTCGGTAAACGACGGAACGGTTGAGGGTATGCGTCATAAAGATTTGCCGATTTATTCCGTACAGTATCACCCGGAGGCATCGCCCGGTCCCACAGACAATATGTATCTTTTCGACGAATTTATTTCAATGATGAAAGGTTGAGGAGGAAAAATTAAAAATCTTGTAATTATCGGTGTCGGAGGCTTTGCCCGCGAATGTTTCAATCACGCAAAAAATTCAATCGGATATGAAACGGAGTGGAAACTCAAAGGCTTTTTGGACGGTGATGTCAAATTGCCGCCCGCCGAATACGAAAAACTTTTACTTCCCGTTCTCGGCGACGTTTTTTCTTACGAACCGGATAAAGACGATATTTTTGTTTGTGCAATCGCAGACCCTGCGGTGCGTAAAAAATTGGTCGAAATCGTCACCGAAAAATTCGGGAAGAAAGTGTTTTCAAATTTAATTCATCGCTCCGTCACAATTCAAAGTAACGTAAAAATCGGCACGGGAAATATTTTTGTTCCGGGTTCTGCGATAAATGACAGTGCCGTTATCGGAAACCACATAATTTTAAACGGTGCCGCAATATCTCACGATTGCATTGTCGGAGATTATTCAAGTTTTATGGGTAATGTGATTATTTGCGGAAACGTAAAAATAGGAGAAATGAATTACTGGGCAACCGGCTCGGTCGCTTTGCCGAAAAGCAGGACGGATAATAACGTTTTCGTAGGTTGCGGCAGTTTTGTTTTTAAACATATCAAAGAAGGTTTGAGGGTTTTCGGAAATCCCGCGATGCCTTATTGATTTTCTGTTTTTTTAAGGAGTTGTTTCATATTGGACGAGAAAATTTTTATCGAAGAATTGAAAGATTTGATTGACACGGAAATGGAACTCAATCCGGAAACGAAATTGAAAGATGTTGAGGATGACGGGTGGGATTCATTGAGTATAGTTTCTTTTATCGCGTACTGCAGAAAACACGGAACGGATAACATCACCTCAAAAGAAATTTCAGAGGCGGTTACGGTTCACGATTTATTTGTTTTGTTCGGCGGTGAAAAGCGTTGAAGGGAATTTTGGAAAATATCAACATTGAATCGGTCGCGGCGGCAGTTTCAAAAAATCGCGTTTCGGTTTACGACAGATGCAAACATCTGATAACCGAAAAGAAAGCGAAACGAATGGCAAAATTAACCGGCTTTTCAAAATTCAGTATCGCGTCGCCGGAAATTTGTACTTCGGATTTCTGTTTTGCCGCCGCGAAAAAAATTTTGTCGGAAACGGACGGTAAAATCGGAGCATTGATTTTTGTTTCGGAAACTCCGGATTATCCGACTCCGGCAACGGCATTTATTCTGCAGGACAGGCTCGGCTTGCCGACGGATATTTTGACATTCGATGTGAATTTGGGTTGTTCCGCATTTCCGTACGGCATATATTTGTCCGCACTCGTCGCCCAAAATACCGGGCGAAAAGTCCTTTTTTGTTGCGGCGATACTTCCGGCAGAAAAACTTTTCCGGGAAGTACGGCGGGTCTTGCATTGTT
>CAJOOE010000022.1 GCA_905236145.1 uncultured Selenomonadaceae bacterium | reverse complement strand
GGCATTGGCAGCCTTCGCCGCCGCCACAACTTCCTCGTCCGTCGCGTCCAACCTTCCGTAACGAATATTTTCCATGACCGTCGTACCGAAAAGCAAAGTTTCCTGCGGCACTATTCCTATTTGCTCACGCAGAGAATTTACCGTAACGTCGCGAATGTCCAGCCCGTCAATTTTTATTGAGCCGGAATTTACATCGTAAAATCGCGGAATCAAATTTGCGACGGTGGATTTCCCCGCACCGCTCGGCCCGACGAACGCTATCATTTGACCGGGCTTGACTTCGATATTTACATTTGCAAGGGCGTTGTGAACTCCGTCATAACTGAAAGTAACATTTTCAATCGAAACGTGACCTTTGACTTTCGGCAAAATTTTTGCGTCCGGCTTGTCGGTTACGGTTTCCTCCATGTCAAGCACGGCAAAAATTCTGTCAATCGCACCGAAAGCCGTTTGCATACGTCCGTAAATTCTGGAAAGTCTTTTGACCGGGTTGGCAAGGTTTACGGCGTAAGTCAAAAACGCGACCAATGCACCGGCAGACATTATTCCGTTGACGACTTCATAGCCGCCGAACCAAACTATTGCGGTGACGGCGACCGCCGCCAAAAATTCAACCGTCGGAGTCAAAAGAGCGGTAAGGCGAACATTTTTCATCATCGCCTGAAAAGTCGATTCGTTTTCGTCGCAAAATCTTTTAATCTCGTAATCTTCCCGAACAAAAGATTTTACCACGCGGACGGACGAAATACTTTCCTGTAAAAGTGAAGTCAGGTCGGCAAGTCTTTCCTGAATCAAAGTACCCGCCCGCTTGATTTTCTTGCCGAAAATTTTCATCGCGTAACCGACCAAAGGCACGGTTATCAAAGTCAGCAAAGTCAATTTCCAATCCAGATAAATCATCATTCCGATTGAGCCGACCAAAATTGTCATCTCGGTAAACATTTCGATTAAATTGTCAACAAGTGCGGATTGCATTACGGAAACGTCATTCGTCAAATAACTCATAGTTTCGCCGGTCTGATGTTTGTCGAAATAAGCCATCGGCATACGCTGAAATTTTCTGAACATAACTTCGCGAACGTCAACGACAACTTTCTGCCCGATATAAGAAACAAGATAGGATTGCCAGTAGTAAAAAAATCCGCGAATCGCAAAAACCACGACAATGCTGACCGAAATAAAATTGAGCATTGCCATATCTTTTTCGGCAAGAACCTTGTCGATCATATCTTTGATGATCCAGGGAAGATACAAATTTGCACCGCCCGCCATGATTATACAAATTATTGCCAAGCCGAAAATTCCGAGATACGGCTTCATGTACATCAAAAGTCTTTTGTAATTTTTCATCGACTTCTCTAACTCACCTTCCGTTTAAAAAATTTTCTTTTGGTATTTTACATATTTTCCGGGAAATAATCAAGTTGACCGCACACGGAAAAGATTTTTCGATTGCCGCCGGGAAACAAAAATCGGATTGTGCAATTTTTAATCGCACAGCCCGATATTTTTTATGACACACAATCATTTATTCCAAAATGTAAACCGTTACATCGCGGCGACCGAAACGCATCGCCTGCGAATAACTCTCCATACACAAATCTATTTTATAACCTTTGATCGCTCCGCCGGTATCCGCCGCAAGTGCCTCGCCGTAACCGGGAATGTATACGCGAGTTCCGAGAGGAATCACACGGGGATCCACCGCAACAATTCCGTAAGTCGCCGGAATACCCATCGCAGTCGTACCGGTCGCACTGCCGTCTGTGGGAAGGTAAGCCGTCGCTCTCATTGTCATCACTTCGCTGTAACGAACCGCACCGCGTGAAGTTTCAACCATATTTTCGCGGGGACGCTCCTCCACATATTCCACGTTGTTTACGACTTCGGCTTTTTCTTCCGCAACATTTTCGGAGCCGTTATTTTCTTCCACATTTTTAATTTCGCCGGCATTGTCAATCGTGACGGTTTCCGGTACCGGAGATACCTCCGCCGTATCCTCGACAGCCGCAATTTTCGCTTCCTTGATTGCATTCGATTCGCTTATAAATCCCGTGTTCAACGCCGCGAATCCCGTCAACATAAGGCACAGCATCCATTTCTTTTCGTTAATGCCCAATTTCTTAAATATTTTACGCTTCATCATTCCGCCGCTTAACATGACACAAGCCATGTCCCGAGCTTGCGACTTTTTGAGTCGTCTCGCCGCCTCGGAGCAGCCTTCCCCCTTTCAAAATAAACAAGGTTCATTCACAACACCGTGAATTATAAACATTATTGCTGAAATTGTCTTGAAAAAGTGAAAACTTTTTCTAAAAACTTTGCGTAATATAGCACCGGAAAGCGTCAATGTCAACCCAAAAATTTTTAAAACTCTCACGAACGGCGTTGCGACAACGTTTGCAAGCCGAATTTTATTTTTTTCAAACTTGAATCGTTGCAAAAAAAATACCGCAAAATTTTTCTTGCGGTCAAAAAAATATTTTTTTTCCGGAAAAGTACAATCAAATTTTTCCGATCTCTTTCAAATATCTTTTCAGAGCGTCACGCCACTCCGGAAGTCTTGAAAATCCGGCGGTGTCGAGGCTTGTCTTGCTCAACCGGGAATTGAAAGGACGTTTCGCCGGCGTGGGATAATCGATCGTTTCAATTTCTTCGACTTCGACATCAAGTCCGGCAATTTCAAAAATCGCCTTCGCAAATTCCGCCCAAGAACAAAATCCTTCGTTCGAGGCGTGATAAATTCCGTATTTATCCGTCGTGACCATATCGGCAAGGAGTTTTGCCAAATCCGGCGTGTAAGTGGGACTGCCGACCTGATCTGCGACGACGCGAAGTTTTTTCTTGGTTTCGGCAAGGCGGAGCATTGTCTTTACAAAATTGTTGCCGTTTGCCCCGAAAACCCAGCTGACGCGAACGATAAAATATTTTTCGACGAGAGCCGCGACGGAATTTTCGCCCAAAAGTTTGCTTGTGCCGTACATATTCACCGGAGTTTTTTCGTCCTTTATTTCATAGGGAGTTTTGCCGTCGCCGCCGAAAACGTAGTCGGTGCTTATGTAAATCATTTTTGCGTCAAGTTCCCGGCAAGCCTCCGCAATTTTTCGCGTAGCCATTCCGTTCACCGTCAAAGCGAGTTCCGATTCCGATTCCGCTTTATCGACGGCGGTATATGCCGCACAATGAATAACCGCATCCGGCTTTTTGCTCAATATAAATTTTTTTGCACCTTCCGGATCCGTCAAATCAATTTCCTTTCGCGTCGTTCCGATACAATCTTCACCGCGTTTTTTCAATTCTTTCAAAACATCAAATCCGAGTTGCCCGGTTATTCCCGTTACCAAAATCATTCAATCAATCTTCCTTTCGGTGCATCGGAGCGTCAGAAATTCCCTGACGCACTCAATCCCAAATTTTATCCAGCAGGCTGAAATAACTCTTGGTTTCCTTCGCCGCCTTTTTATTTTCCTGCACGGTGCTTGCGGTCGCGTTTGCAAAATTAAAAAGCGTCAAGGCAATATAATTTATTTTCTTAAATTCTTCTTCCAAATTTTCAAGCCCGCGATTTTCTCCTTTGTTGACAAATTCCAGTGCAAGCGAAAACATTTCTTTGACAATCGCGTCATTTTGTTTGTCGGTCATTGAGGGAATTTTTTTGTAATTCCGGCTGATACATTCGGCGCGAAGTTCTCCGGTAATGACATAGCGGCGAACGTCCCCGTAAACTTTTTCAACCTGTTTTATGGCATCGTCCAAAATTTCCGCCGCATCATTCATGAGCATTTCAAATTCATCATCGCCGACTTTTTTTTCAAGCAGATGTTTATGAAATTCTTCCATTGTGACGTGGGCAAGTTGTTTTGAACTGCGTTCCGATTTTTCGATAAATTTTACTTTGTTTATTGAGCGTTGAATACCTTTTCCGGTTACTTTGTCATTTACGAAACTTATCAAGGCTCGGTTTGTCGGGACAAGTTTTTCGACCGCATCATAAATCGGTTTCAACATTTTTAAATTTTTTTCAGCCATTTTCTCCGCCCTCCCTTTTCAGACCGTCGGAATAATTTTTTCGCTCGCCAACATCCACATAAGCGGATCCAAAACTCTGTGGGGGTGAACTTTTGCCAATCGCTTATTTTGATCCGGCGGCTTTCCGAAACTTGAAACGCCGAATACCCGGACATTTTTAAAATTCGCGTCGATAGCGTCAAGAAAAGCCGTTTCCCCCTGTCGCGTCAAAAAGTCGCGAATCTCCAAGTCCACCATTTCGCTGTCGGACTGAACAAAGCCTTTCATCTTTGCATGGGGACTTTCTTTCAGTATGGCGGAACTTACGCCGAATCCGTCCGCCATATCCCGCAGAGCGTCGATTTTTGTAAGGACGATTGCCGCGTGCTTTTCGATTTTTTTGCCGGGCGAAAGGTTGCAATTTCTCCGAATATAATTTGCCAGAGAATTTGTCATGCTCACCATATTCGCCGGTGCACTCGTCTGCCTTTCCGTAGCCATTGAGGCGTTTAAAACTTCCGGCATAATTTCACTTCTCACGCCGGGCAGGAGGAGCGGATCGAAAATTATCAAAAGCATTTTCGTCCCGGCAAGATAACGCCCGATTTGCTTATCCGCCGCCGTGTAACCTATATGTTCGCAATCCTCGCCGGCTCCGTCGTAAATCGTCAGAGCACAGGTGGGAAGTTGTTCGTTTTGTGCAGAATTGTCCAACAAAGTCCAAAGTTGAGGACGGGGAGCCTCGCCGGCTTTCGTCCCCGCCGGACAATGCCTTGCCTCGTAAACATTATATTCTCCGGATTGGGCAAGCTCCGTCGTTTCCACGTCCATAGCTTGAAGAACCCAGGGAAGTCCGGAATACTTGAGTTCGTGGACAAGCGTGGTCAAATAACTTGACTTTCCCGCTCCGGCAACTCCCACCGCACAGAAACTCAAAAATCTGTCGTGAAACAAAATCTGCGGCGGGATCGGTTCTCCGCAATGCCGGCACTCTGCCGCACTAACCGTCAAGCCGTTGTTTTTGCAAAAATTCCTTCTGCAAACCGGCAGACGCTTTTTGAATCTGTCAGCCAAAGAAGGCGAAACTTCATGCCGCCGCTCGTCGCCGGTTTCGCAATAAAATCGGATACTTCCCAAACTCAATTTTCTCAAACAATGCGGACAGAGAATTTCGTCTGCCCGAAAAAACGAATCAAACATTTTGCACCTCCGGCATTACCGGAAATTTTTTTAAGTGTAATCTTCAGAATATTTTTTCGACGTTTTCAAAATCATACCTTCATTAAATTATTTACAACGCCTTTATTATCGGCAGACGATTTTCCGAAAAATCATTTTATTAAAATTCAATTCCTTCGTTCGTTCCGTGCAAAAAAAACTTTTTTTTAAAATCAGAATGAGCCGCCTACGCTGAAGTGAACGCGTCCGCCCTGTTTGCCGCGACCGTAATCCAGACGCAACGGACCGAGAGGGGTATTGAGTGAAACGCCCACGCCGACACTTCCGTTAACATTTTTCGGGACAAATCCGTTGTCCCAAGCACCGCCACAGTCCGTGAACAGAGCACCTTGTACTTTTTTGGCGAGCGGGAATCTGTATTCGACAGTCCCCAAAATCATTCTGTTGCCCCTGAACTGATCTTCTCTGTAACCGCGTAAACTGGCTTGACCGCCCAAGCGGAACTGGTTAAATTCCGTCAAATCGCCGCGACCCACGCCGTATTGTCCGCGAAATGCCCAAACTTGATCATGTCTGCCGGCTTTACGATAAACTTGATGATCGATGGAATATTTCTGGAAATGGAAATCTCCGCCCAATACGCCGCCGAATTCTCCGGTCAAAGCTACTCTGTTTCCCGTCGTCGGGTTGTAAATATTGTCGCGTGTGTCGGTGATGTGTTCCAAAGTTATGCCGCGTGTCGTTCCGAAATTTTTCTTTCTCCATTCGTACCCGGCAAGCCCGCTCCTGTCGCCGGCATTTCCGCTTGAAACGTGCTTTACATATTCGTCGTTACGGTGCCGGAAAGTAATATAATTTGTCGAATATTCGCTGACCGGACGGCTCAAAGTAATTTCACCGCCGGCATACTTTCTCATATATTCTTCCTTCAAATCGCCTTTTGTGTCGTAATCGTCGTATTCGTAAGTACGGTTGTAAATTCTGAGAGTAAATGCCGTTTCCTTTTTGTCAAGCCAGGGGTGACGATAAGTAAAAGAATATCCGTGAGCGTCGGTATCGCTGCCGCTCTTTTCATAGGAAACATTTATCGCATCGCCGCGACCTCTGAAATTCGTATCGCCGATGCTGACCATTCCTATAAATCCGTCGGCGGAACTGTAACCCGCACCGACACCGAAAGTACCGGTTCTCTTTTCCTTTACGTTGACTTCCATGACTATGGCATTGGGATCTGCTCCCGGATTCATTTTAATATTTACGTCCTCAAAAAATCCGAGATTGTAAACCCTCTGCATTGAACGGCGGGCAAGTTTTGCATTGAAAGGCTGACCGACCGGCTGACGCATTTCCCGCAAAATTACGAAGTCTTTTGTCTTTTTGTTTCCTTTGACCGCATAACCTTCCAGCATACCTTCGTTGAGTTTTAAATTTAAAGTGCCGTCCTTCTCTATATTCATATCCGTTATTTTCATCAAAATATATCCGTCGCCGCGATATTTTTCCTGCAGAGCGGAAATATTGTCGTGCAGAGTGTTGCTGTTTAAAATCTCCCCGCGTTCGACGGTCATGACTTTTTCAAGTTCTTCGGTCGTGAAAATCGTGTTGCCGGAAAAGACAATTTCCTTCAAGACCGGATTTTCAAGCATATGATATTTTATGACAACGCCTTCCGGAACCTGTTCAAAAGTTTGATAAGCGTCGTAAAAATATCCGGTGTTGACGATTGCATTTCTGTCGCGAAGTGCGGCGGTCGGGCTGAAAGTATCGCCGACGTGTTCCAAAATTGCGGCTTTGACTGTCGGCAAAGTGGAATCTCCGGCTCCTTCAAATTCCATATCGACGATTGTCATTCCGGCAAATTGTTTCATATATTCGTAAATTTCCCGGTCAACCTGTGAAAGAGTTTCAACTTCCTCGTCGGTCATTTCTGCGGAAGAAGTTGCCGGAGCGGAATTTTCGGAAACCGAAATTTTGCCGCCGGAAGATTTTATTTCCCGAGCATTTCCCGCAGAGCCGGTTTGTCCTTCACCGGGTTGAGTTGCCGGCGGAGTTTCCGAAGAAACCGGTTTTTTTGTCGTTTGCGTGGAACGCTCCTCACCTCTCATGGCTCTTGCCAAAGCCGCGTCCGCCTCGTCCGATGCCACCAACTCGCCGACCGAATGACTTTCCGCCGAAGTTTTGAAAGGCTCGTCAACCGTTTTGTTTTCGCCGGATTCTGCACCGGTTGCGGTTTCGTTTACATTGAATCCCACCAAAAAAGGCATTGTCATCATCGCGACGCAACAAAGTGCGGTGCGTTTCCTCTTGTCAAGTTTCAAAAATGCCGAACGCTTTTTCCTGTTGTTCCTCAAATCCGTGATCCCCTCTCTTAAACAGAGCGTCAGTGTGTCAGGAAATTTCTGACGCTCTAAAATTTGTATCTCGCCTCAAGACCGAAAATAAAATCATGTCCTTCGTGTTCCACGCTCAATCCGATATTTTCATTCATATCGTACTGAACGCCGAAGCGATTAACCTTGTCGCCGCCTATGCCGCGAGTATATTTCAACATAACATCATCGGAAACATATTTGCCGACTGTCACGTTATATTCTTCAGATTTCCGGGTACCCTCCCGGTCGTGGTTGTCAAATACCGATCCGCTGCCGCGTGATACAGAAAATTGATCAAAGCCCAAAGTCTTGCGAACGGCGTCCTCAATATCGGCAAGAACACTCATTTGCAGGCCGATTGCCAAAACGTCCGCCGCACCGAGATCTCCGCCATTCGACGCGGTATTTTTGAAAGTCAACAACTGAATAATTTCTGCCTCAGTCATTTCCGGCGAAGAACTGAGTTTGAAAATCGCCTTTTCGCCGGCTTTTATGTTTCCTTCCGTCAAAGGACCGTCAATGTCTATGAAAATTTTCGTCCTTCCCATTTTCGCATTTGCGTGGAAAACTACGGAAGGATAGAAGGTGTCAAACTGATTGAACATAACCGCGCCTTCGGTAATTTTGAAAATTGTGTTCAAATAGGTTACCGTGCCGCCCCGCCTTACATCAATCGTCCCGGAAGTTTTCGGGTGACGGGTCGTTCCTTCAAATTTCGCACCGCCGGTTATAAACATATCAAAAAGTGACGAACTGTACAAGTGTACTTTTTTCCCCAAGTTTAAATCGACATTCATTATAATTTCCGGCATTTCGCCTTCGGAGTCCGGCAACGACGGGAAACCGATCGTGCATTTTTCCAAATCCAAATGTCCGGAAATTCGCGGCAAAGTCCTTCTGAATCTCTGCCCTTCGTCCAAAGTAAATGCCGCATTTATCGGCCCGTAGAAAAATTCTGCGTTCGGATTTAAATTTTCGGCGACAAAATCAAATTTATAATCGCTTATCTCAAGACCGCCGAAATTCAAGCCGCCGTTGAGGTAGAACGTCCCGCCGCCGATAAATCCGGAAAATTCTTCCACATCGAATCTTTCGTCTTTAAAGAGCGTGGAAATATTTATGTTTTCAATCAGACTTTTCATGCCCTTGATTTTGACCGAGCCGCCGTTCAAAGCAATTTTCCCGTTTATTTTCGGGTGGGCGGCGGTGCCGGTAATTTTTACCGCACCTTCCATATTTCCGATTGCCCAAGCGACTTGTTTGCTTAAAACCGGCAACAAACTCAAATCCGCATTTTCCATTGAAACATTTAAGTTAATCTGCTCCGCGTCCGTCAAATTTTCCTTTGCCCCCGCAGTCAATGCCCTGAGCGGCAAAATTCCGTCCGCACTTATCTGATAGATTTTTTCCGCCAAAGTCTTTTGAACGATAAACTCTTTGACTCCTATCATCCAATCCTGCAAAGTCAGTTGAGCTTTCAGCAAATCGAAATTCGCTCCGTCCACTCCGCCGGTCGCCGTTATCAAAGCGTCGGCTTTCGGATTTAAAACAACGCCGCCTATCGTCGCCTCAATATTTGCCGTGCCGTCAACTTCATTTTTCAAACCCGCCGCCGAAGAAAACATACCGAGAGCGAGATTGTGAGCGGCAAGATTCAAAGCCAGCGGGCCGGAAATATCCGCCGTTCCCGCCAAATTGAAATCGCCGAGTTCTCCCTGCTTACCTTCAAATTTATTGAAGTAAATTATATTGTTCAGCAGGTTGATTTCAAGGTCAATGCCGTGAATATCAAAGCCGGCAAATGTTCCGGTCGGAATTTCGCCGGTGAGATTGACGGAAGGGTTATTCATGCTGCCGCCGAGGTTTACTTCACCGGTCAATTTTCCTTCAAGCAATTTTGTTCGGGTATTTGCCAGAGCGAAAAGTTCCGGAATGTCGATATTTTCCAAACTCAAATGACCGTTCAAAACTTCCGTCGCGGTATCTGCGGAGGCAAAAACCGTGTAAATCCCTTCTCCCTGATTGAATGAAAATTCGTCGAGGAAAAATCTTGTGCCTTCAAGTCCGACATGACCGTGTATATTTGAAAGTTCCACGCCGTTCAAGACAAATTTATCTGCGTCAAGGCTCCCGTCAAAAATCGGGTGGCTCAAACTTCCCGCAATCGTCCCCAAAAATTTTCCCGTTCCTTCAACCGGGTAGCCGTCCGGAAATTTTCCTTCAAATCGTTTCAAATTTATTTCGCGTCCTTCGACGACAAAATCCATTTCCTCCGTCACCATGTCAAGCGTCCCGTTTAAAACCATATCAACCATCGGGGATAAAATTCGGAAGTCTCGGAGTCTTATTTTGTTGCCTTCCATGAAATAATCTCCGTCCATTCCGTTTACCAAAATTCCGCGATAAGATCCTCGCCAAAAGTGAATATATCCCACAATATTCGGTGCGTCAAGAGTTCCGGTAATTTTTACGATATTATCGACGTTTCCGGTAAGTTCTTGATCCGGAGCGACGAGAGCGACAATATTTTCCGCCCTTGCTCCCATCGTGTCAATTTGCAAATCCAATTTTTTCTCTCCGACAAATCCGGCACTGCCCTGCACGAGCCAGACGGTTTTTCCGTTCTTAACCATGTCAAATTTATCCACCCGGACTCCCGCCAAACTTCCCGACGCATTGAAAGCCAAAGAGTCGTAAGGTTGTTTGAAAAGTTCGCCCTTGAATTTTTCTCCTTCGTGTTTTGAATTGTCCACAGCGGAAAATTTTAAATCTATATCGGGGTTGTCGGAATCTCCGTGAACTGTCCCTTTAAAATCGGCAAGCCCGGAAACATCGACGAGTTCATTTAATTTTTTTGCAAGCGACATATCCACATGACCGCCGTAAAATGCAAGGTCAAGTTTTTTTAAATCGGTTATCGTTCCTTCCGCTCCCAAAGACCCTCTGTTCGGAAGTGCCAAACTCAAAAAATCTATTTTCAAATCGTCGCCGTTCAAATAGAAAGAAGTATCCGCAGAATTTATTTGAATACCGGAATAATTTACGTCGGTTGCGGTCGCCGAGCCGTAAACTTTCAAAGCCTGCATATCCTTGCCGACCCCGTTTATTCCCAAGTTTGCAAAAAGTTTTCCGCCGACCGGCAAATCAATTTGTGCAAAATCTTTCAAGCCTTCAACGTCCAATCCGTCGGCTTTTACATGGGCGTTGTAATTCAAATTTTCCGCATCCAAATCCGCCTCTCCGGAAATTCTGCCGCCGAAAGTTTCGGCTTTTATATCGGCAAGGTGGACGGAATTGTTTTCATACTTCATTTTTGTGCTTGCATTGTAAGCCGTGAGATTTTCATAGGAAATTTTCGGTGCCGAAATATCGGCGACGACGACCGGATTTTTTACCGTGCCGGTCAAGTGAGCTTTAAATTTTGCCGCACAATCCAAGCCGAGATTTTTTATTACCGCAGAAGGATTGAAACTGTCCGACTCCGCATGAACATTAAAATAAGGCTCGTCGGTGTCAAGGTAAATTTTCCCGTAAGCCTTTGCCTTTTGACCTTCGGACTCTGCGGACGCATTTATATTCAATTCCGAATCGGTGAAAGTTGTTTCGCCGGTAATTTTTTCAATTTCCGTATCTTCGACTTTTACGGCAACATCGGAAAAATTCGCCGACCCGCCGTAACTCAAAATTGCATCGCGACGGTAAACATTTATTTTTGCGTCGGAAACATTCCCGCCGTGAATTTCCACATTCTCCGGAATCAAATCGGCGGGCAGGTAAGGAATGATTTTTGCAACGTCAATTTTATCCGCACGGGCATTTACAATTTGTTTGACCGCTCCGACCGTTCCGGTTGCGGAAATGTTTGAGCCGAGAGTTTTTGCGGAAACTTCGGTTTCAATCGCATTTATGTCCGCACAATCGGCAGACGCATTTATATCTTCGACGGAAATTTTTTTGCCGTCAATATCGGCGTTTATTTTGCCGCCGGTCAAATTTATTTTCGCGTCAAAAGTCGTTTCGCCTTCGCTCTCCGTCTTTATGTCGTCAAAATTCCATGAGCCGTCCGTTCTCTTTTTTATGTTCACTTCCGCACCGTTTATGTCGATATTGTCCACTGCGGCAACGGGGTCGGAAGTCACGTTTAAAACTTTCAATTTGACCTGCGTTTCGTCAAGTTTTGCAATACGCTCGGAATTTTTGTCAAAAATTTCTATATCGCGAATAATTATATCGGCGGGTGAAAAAATATTAAAATCGCTTATTTCCATATCGCCGACTTCGACCGGTATTCCGAGTTTCTCGCTTGCCGTTTCTTCAATCTTCGTCGTAATTTTTTCAAATATAGCATCGCGTTGAGAGGATACGAAAAGACCGCCGGTAACTGCCGTTGCCGTCAATATTCCGCCGATTGCTTTTGCGATACCGTTCACGCGTTCAAACCTCCCCAAAAAATCAAAAATTTATATGTCGGAAAAATAAATTCTTGCCGCATTGTCATGAAAAACTTTTTTGTATTCGCTTTCCGGTATGACTTCTTTGACAAAATTTATATAGTCCTCCAAATTTGCAAGCGGCCAATCCGTCCCGAACATTATTCTTTCAAAAGAATCCGGATAACTCAGCCAACCGCGAAGTTGTTCGATATAAAATTTCGCCTTTTCCCGAAAAATTTCAAAATCCGAAATTTTTCCTTCGATAAGTCCGCTGAGATCCGCCGCGACATTCGGATTTTTTTCCAAAACCGCCGCCGCATCGCAAAAGTGCGGACAGCCGAAATGACACATGACAAATTGAACTTCCGGAAATTTTACCGCCGCCTCGTCCATGACAAGCGGGTGAGAATATTTCAAAAGAGCGGAACTCATCGCCGTCATTCCCATATGAACGGCAACGGGTTTGTTATATTTTACGGCAAGTTTGTATAAAGGTGCAAGGGAATCGTCGTAAATGTAAAAATACCTGTAACCCGGATAAAGTTTTATCCCGACACATTCCCGCCTTTTCAAATGTTCTTCGACAAGAGAAAGTTTATCGGAAAAATTGCCGTCCGTAATTGTGTCAAGCCCGACGCAATAACTCAAAAAATCCGGATAATTACATTCGTCAAGCCGTATGGAATTTCCCATAACCACGCCGCGAACAATTCCGAGTTTTTCGTAAAATGCCCGCAAATGTTCCGGAGTATTTTTATGACCGGCTTTAATCGCAATTTCGTCAAAATAATCTGCTTTTGCAAAATGCAAATGTGCATCAATAATTTTAAAATCCAATCTGAATCAATCCCCTTAAATCTTTGCTCCGCAAAAAAATCAATCCGGAAACGGCGGGATAAAAAATCCTCCGTGCCGGAAATTCAAAATTCTTTGCATAAAATTGTGAAATTATTTCGTCAGTTCCTGCTCGACGGTTTCGGAAGGCAACGGCGAAGATTGTTCAAGGTCTATCGTAACGACCGGAGCGACTTCGCCGATTGTCGGCACTTCGCCGGCTTCCGATTCGATTGCCGCATCTTCACGGGCTTTATTTGCCGTCTTTCCGTCTTGTTCGGCAGCGACATAGCGGGTAACGTCAATTCCGACCGGGATACCCATATATCTGTCGAGTGACGCTTTCGCCGTGTTGTAAGTGTAGAGAGCCGAGAAGTAATTTGTCTTTGCCTCAGTCAATTTTCTTGACGCGTCCATAACGTCCAAGTTTGTACCCACGCCGGCGGCATAACGGACTTGAGCGATTTTATAATCTTCTTCCGCAAGAGCGACGGAAGTTTGAGTTGTGGAAATATTTTTTTCTGCCGCTTTAAGTTGCAGGAAATAAGATTGCACGTCAAGTTGTACGTCCTCACGAGTCTTTGCGGCGGTCTCTTTTGCTCTTGACAAAGCCGCATCGGCTGCGTGGACTTGCGAAGAAGTCACGCCGCCGTCAAAAATATTCCACGACGCACTCAATCCTGCAGTCCATTGATCCGTTATATCGTCTTTGAAAACACTCTTGCCCGTAATGCCCTTTGTCGCCGATGCACTTACTGTCGGACGATAACCCGCCTTTGCGGATTTTTTCGCCTGTTCCGCCTGTTTGACTGCATAATCCGCCGCCGCAATATCCGCACGATTTTCCAGAGCATAAGCCGTACAACCGCCCAAAGTCAAATTATATTTATTATAAGTCAAAGTGTCTGCCGGTTGAAGAATCGTGTCAGCCGGAAGTCCGATAAAATTATTCAGGGTGGCGACGGCAACGTCATAAGTATTTTGAGTGGTGACAAGTGCCTGTTGTTCGTTTGCAAGTTCGACCTGTGAAGCGAGAACGTCGGATTTCGCAACGGTACCGACTCTGAATTGAGCGTTGACGTTCTTCAAATGCTCCTGCAAAGTCTTGACCGCCTCTTCGCGAACTTCAATCAAATTTCTGTACTGAAGGACTTGGAAATAATAGGAAGTCGCCTGAAGTTTGACGTTTTGCAAAGTGTTTTCGAGTTCAAGGTCTGCACTGTTCAAGGCGTATTTTGCGGACTCTCTTGCCGCCTTCAACTGACCGCCCATGTAAATCGGCATACCGATTGACGCGGTATTGTTGAACGCCCGATTGTAACCCAGATTGTCGTAATATTTGCCGCCGACTTTTTGAGCAGTGGTGTCCCAGCTTAAAGTGGGATTTGAACGGCGGCGGGCTGTACTCAAATTCCAAGCTGCAGCCTCTCTGTCTGCAACCGCCTGTTTGATTGTACGATTGTTTTCAAATGCCCGCTGAATTGTTTCGTCAAGATTCAAATTGACCGTTGCCGCGTCCGCAGTGCCGAAAGATAAAGTCATCAATCCCGCCGCGACGAGTGCAGACAATCTTTTTGAAAGAAATTTTTTCTTTATCCCGTTTACAATTTTCAACTTAAAAACCTCCTGCCGGTTAAAACTTTTTTCCGAAGTATAACCTTTAAAAATTAAATTTACTTTAGAAAGCCTGTTTTATTCCTATGTAAGCCGCACGACTCTCCCTGCCCGTAACATCACGAATTTCGCCGATAAGATAGGTTTCGTCGGCAACTTTGATTTGAGATTTGAGTCGAAGTCGAGCGTCGTTCAAGTCGTAAGCCTCTGCGGAAATTTTTAAATTCTTGCCGGCGTAAATATCCGCTCCTATACCCGGTTTTCCGGCAATTATTCCCGCTCTCGCTCCGACCGCCTTTGTCCTCGCTCCGACCTGTGCGTTGAGTTTTGACTTGTTGCCTATATCCTCAACTCCCAAGTTCAGGGAGTTTTTTTCGGTTGTCAAGTCAAGATTTACTCCCGCCGTCCAATTCGATTTACCGCCGCTGTATAATATATCAACTGAGGGCTGCACGTCAACCTTTGAAATTTTTCCGAGCATTTTATCCGCTTTTTCGCTCAAGCTCCGGGCGTTGCTTATCGTCGCTTTCAAATCTTCCGCAGTTTGAGGATCTCCCATGACCTTATTCATATTCTCCGCCATACTTGCGACATTTTTTGAAGTTTCGGCTACGTTTGCCAAAGTTTTTTTCAAATCTTCCGCAGTTTGAGGATCTCCGGCAAATTTATCCATGTTCGCGGTCATGTGTTCGACGTTTGCCATCGTCCCGTTCATACTTGCAAGCAAGCTGTTCATTTGCGAAATAATTTGATTTATGTTCTCTTCGTTGCCCTTTGAAACTTTTTCCAGCGACTCCATCAAGCCGCTCATGTGTCCGGATGCCTCTTTCATGTTTTCGGTCATTTCGACGACTGATTTTTGAAAATCTTCGTTGCCGGCAATTTTATTCACGGAGTTCAGCAGGACTTCAACCTTGTCCATGACCTTCGACATATTTTCAAACATCGAATCCATTCCCGCCTCGTCAACGCCGTAAACATAATCGCCGTTTTGCAAATATTCGCCGTTATCCTTCCCGGGCGTTATATTTACGAATTTTTCTCCCATGACCCCGCTTGACGCAATTCCGACGACGGAATTTTTCGGAATCTTTACATCCGGCTTTATATCAAGGGTGAGCGTAACACCGCCGCCGTCGTTGGCTATTCCGGTGACGGTACCGACGGGCACGCCGCTCAACCTGACTGCCGCCTGCGGTTCAAGTCCTATAATTTGTTTAAATCCCGCATAGACGGTAAAATCTCCGTCGGAGCCTAAATTAAAATTGCCGAGCCCGAAAATTGCAGCCCCCAGCATTATGAGTCCTCCGATTGTAAATGCTCCGACTTTTGCCTCAACCGACAATATTCATACCTCCTTTTTACGGGGCAAGTGATAGGGCGGAAAGATTTTCCGATTCTCCCGTAACCCCTTAATCTGTCAATCTGAAAAAATCTCTTATACGCGGATCGTCAAGCCGTTTAAAATTTTCGACCGTATCGACCGCAATCAAATCCCCTTCATAAACCATAGCTATTCTGTCGGAAATTCTGCAGGCACTTACCATGTCATGAGTGACGACGACGCTTGTGACCCCCAAATCCTTTTGAGTTTTTACAATCAATTCGTCAATTCTTGTGGTCGTCACCGGATCCAATCCGGAACTCGGCTCGTCGTAAAAAATTATTTCCGGATTGAACGCCAACGCTCTGGCAAGCGATACCCTTTTTTTCATGCCGCCGGAAAGTTCGTTCGGCATCAAATTTTCCACGCCTTCCAAGCCGACCTGATACAATTTTTCACGAACGATTTTTTTTATCGTGTCCTCGTCGTAATCGGTGTGTTCGACAAGACCGAAAGCCACATTGTCCCCGACCGTCATCGAATCGAAAAGAGCGGAATATTGAAAGACCATTCCCATTCGTCGGCGTACACGGTTCATTTCTTCTTCGTTCATTTTTGAAATTTCGTCGTCGCCTATCCAAATTTCGCCGGAGGAAGGTTGAATAAGTCCGATCATCAGCCGGAGAAGTGTGGACTTGCCGCTGCCGGACCCGCCTATAACCGCCAAAGTTTCACCGTCCGCAATTTCAAGATTTATGTTTTTCAAGGCGGCTTTCTCTCCGAAAAATTTGCTTACGTTCTTAATCTTAATCATGCATAAACTCAACTTTCACAGAAAATCTTTGCCCGTGCAGAAATTCGACTCAATTATAACATTCGGAAAAATTTTTTCAACAGTTGACCGGACACGGGCGGCAAAAAAATTTTCCCCTTTTTTACCCGGTCGATTGCGGCGGCTTGACAAAAATTTTTGACCGGTTAAAATTGAGTTGCAACAAGGATTTTTTTTTAAGGAGTGTTCGCTTTTATGCAGATTAAAGACAAAATTGCGGAAGAGATAAAAAATGCGGCTCTTGCCGCCGTGAATGAGGGAGTTTTCAAAGCGTCCGGAGAATTGCCGGAAATTTTCTTGGAAGTCCCGCCGAAAAAAGAGTTCGGCGACTTCGCGACAAATTTTGCAATGCAGTCGGCAAAAGTTTTCGGGACGGCACCGAAAAAAATTGCGGAGGAAATTGTGAAAAGAATTTCCGGTAACCGGTTTGAAAAAATCGAAATTGCCGGGGCGGGCTTTATGAATTTTTATCTCAAGCCCGACGTAATTTACGACGAATTTAAAACGATTTACGAGGCGGGAGAAAATTTCGGTCAACTTGAAAATCGCGGCAACAAGACGATTCAAATAGAGTACGTCAGTGCCAATCCCACCGGACTTTTGCACGTCGGACACGGCAGAGGGGCGGCGGCAGGTTCCGCGATCGTAAATATTTTGCGGGCCGCCGGTTACAATATCGAAAGCGAATATTATATAAATGATGCCGGCAATCAAATGGAAAATCTTGCAAAATCCGTCAACGCCCGCTATCTTGAACTTTTCGGGCGGGAAGTCGAATTTCCGGCGGACGGCTATCACGGTGCGGACATTATCGACACGACGAAAAAAATTATAGAGCGTGACGGTGACAAATATTTAAACTTGCCGGAAGAAGAACGCCTGAAAATTTTGCAGGATATTGCTTACGCCGAAAAACTTGCCGAACTGAAAAAAGATTTGTCGGATTTCCGGGTTGAATTTGACAAGTGGTTCAGCGAAAGGACTTTGCACCCGGATAAAGTCAACGCCGCCGTTCAAACTCTCCGGGACAAAGGTGCGATTTACGAAAAGGACGGCGCCCTTTGGCTTGCTTCCACAAAATACGGCGACGACAAGGATCGCGTCGTAATTCGCTAAAACGGAGTCCCCACCTACCTCGC
>CAJOOE010000021.1 GCA_905236145.1 uncultured Selenomonadaceae bacterium | reverse complement strand
AGGTTTACGATTCCGGAGGGTTTTACCGTCAAGCAAATTGCCGAACGGCTTTACAGCCTTGACCTTGCCGACAAAAAAGATTTTCTGGACGCGGCGGAAAATTTCGCCCCGTACGACTATATGAAAAAGCGGAAAGATGTTTTTTACTCGGCGGAAGGTTTTCTGTTTCCGGACACTTATTCTGTCGAAACGGATATTTCAATCGAAAATATTTTGCTGATGATGGCTCACAATTTCGACACGCGGCTTGACGAAAAAATGAGGAAACGGGCTGAAGAAGAAAATTTGACGATTTACGATTTGACGATACTTGCGTCGCTGGTGGAAAAAGAAGTCAAATACCCGGAGGACAGACCGATCGTCGCTCAAGTTTTTTTCAAGCGGCTTAAATTAAATATGCCTCTGCAGACCGATGCCTCACTCCAATATTTGATGGACGCACCGAAAGAAGATGTTTCGATTGAAGATACAAAAATAGATTCGCCGTACAATACCTATCAAATTTCCGGATTGCCGCCGGGACCGGTCGCAAATCCCGGAATGGCGGCGATTGAGGCGGTACTCGATCCGGCGAAAACGGATTTTTTGTACTTCGTTGCGGACAGGGAAGGGCATAATCATTACTCTTACACTTACGAAGAACACATGGACTTGGTTTATCAATACAGATGATTGCGGAGATTTTTTGAAATTGATTGAAACAAAAATTTTAAAACCTTCGCCGGAAAATATCGGACTTGCCGGAAAAATTATTCGCGAAGGCGGGCTTGTCGCTTTTCCGACGGAAACGGTTTACGGACTCGGAGCGGACGGACTTGACGAAATTGCCTGCAGAAAAATTTTTGAAGTCAAGGAGCGTCCGGCGGAAAAGGCTTTGAGTTTACACGTTGCCGATTTTGAAACGATTGAAAAAATTGCGGAAGTTGACCGGAGAGCGGAAAAACTTTTCAAAAAATTTTTCCCCGGTGCTTTGACCGTAATTTTGCCGAAAAAAAATATTGTCCCGGATTTTGTCACCGGCGGCTTGAAAAGTGTCGGAATAAGATTTCCGGACAATGAAACGGCACTTGCGGTAATTAAAAGTGCGGGAAAACCGGTTGCCGCGTCGAGTGCGAATATTTCCGGGAAAATGCCGCCGAAAAATGCGGAGGAAGTTTTCCGGAACATCGGCGGGAAAATTCCGATTATCATAGACGGCGGCGAATGTAAATTCGGAGAAAGTTCAACTGTCGTCGATATGTCCGGCGGCGAGATAAAAATTTTGCGGCGGGGGACGATTACGGAAGAAGAAATTTTTTCGGCGTTGAAAAATATTTAAAAGAAAAAAAAGCGGTTTGAGATTATACCCGCTTTTTTTGTATGGAAAATTTTCAAAGTCCTTTCAACGCCGCCGCCAAGTCATGACCGGTCAAAATTTTTTGCGGCAGGTTTATTCCCTTTTTCCGCAATCTGTAAGCAACTTCAGCCGCGACCGGGACTTCCAAGCCGAGCCGGTGCATTTCCTTCACGTCGGAAAAAATTTCTGCCGGCGATCCGATTTTTAAAATTTTTCCCTTTTCCATTACGACGACTTTTTGAGCCGCCGCCGCCTCCTCCATGAAATGCGTTATGTAAATTATCGTCATTCCGGCAGAGTGTAATTTTTTCACCGTTTCCAAAATCTCCCGCCGTCCCTGCGGATCAAGCATCGCGGTCGGCTCGTCCAATACCAAAATTTCGGTTTTCATTGCAATCACTCCGGCTATCGCAAGCCGCTGCTTTTGTCCGCCGCTCAACTTTGCCGGCGAAAATTTTCTGAACTCTTTCAAATTCACCGCGTCAAGTGCCAAATCGACGCGGGAACGAATTTCGCCGGTCGGTATCCCCAAATTTTCCGGACCGAAAGCTATATCGTCCTCAACTATCGCCGCAACTATTTCATTATCCGGATTTTGAAAGACCATTCCGACTTTTTTTCTTATCTCCCACAAATCTTTTTCAGATTTCGTATCCGTTCCGCAGACGGTAATTTTTCCTTCAGCCGGCAGAAGAAGTGCGTTGAAGTGTTTCGCCAGCGTGGATTTTCCGGAGCCGTTCGTCCCGATTATCGCGACAAACTCTCCCTCATTTATCGACAAATTCACTCCGTCCAATGCCGGGATTTTCTTTTCGCCGGAATCGTAAAAAAATCTTACTCCTTCCGTCCGGATAATTTCCATTCCGCTCACCTCAAAAGTATTTTAATCCGGCTTTCCCGTTTCGTCAATTTTTGTCCGGAAAGAAAAGTTTCAAAGTTTTTTCGTCGGACGGCTTGCCGAAATACGCACCGATTAAAAACAGAATCAGCGAACAGGTAATTCCGATGGTAATTTGATGAAGATTTAAGATTTTAAATCCGGCGGCTTGAGTCGCACAGTAAATCACTGTCCCGCCGGTCATTGAGAGCATTGCGGCAAGTTTGTTCGATTTTTTCCAGAAAAGTCCCAAAAGCAAAGTCCAGAAAAATGCCGTTTCCAAGCCGCCGAACGCAAACATATTTATCAGCCAAATAAGGCTCGGAGGAGTGAGAGCAATTACAAAGACAATCGTCCCGATAATCGCAGTCGTTGCGACGGACAAAATTTTCAAAGTGCCGGGCGAAACTTCCGAAGAATTTTTTTGCTTGTAATGCATATAAATATCTTTCACAATGGCACTCGACGCAACTATCAAAAGTCCGGAAATCGTGGAAATTGACGCGGCGAGCGGCCCGATTATCGCAAAACCGATCAAAGATTGCGGCATAACCGTCACAATCGTCGTCGGGATAATATTGTCAACCCCGCCGTAATCCGCCGCCGTTCCCGGCAAAACTCCGTGTGCCAAAATCCCGGTGAAATTTATTCCGATATTCATAAACCCGACGACAATCGTCCCTATCAACATGGCCTCGTGCAGTCCCTTTGTATTTTTGTAACTTATTCCGCGAACGACGGACTGCGGCAAAGCTATTGTACAAATTCCGACCAAAAGCCATTGAGTAAAATAAATCGTCCACGGCATATTTCCGAAAGAAAACGGCTCAAACATTTCCGGATTGCTTTTTTCCAGAGTATTTATCATTTGAGAAAAACCGCCGCCGAAATCCAAAACGTGATAAAGCAACAGGACAATTCCGACCATCATAATCAAAGCACAAAGGGTATCGGTAAGAGCGACAGCCCGAAATCCGCCGATTGAAGTATAAATTACCACGACAAGACCGAAAAGAATCAGACCGGACTCGTAGCTGTAACCGGTAACCGCAGAAAAGAGCTTCGCCCCGCCGACAAATTGAGCGGTCATCGTTCCGCAGAAAAAGAGGACAATGACAAAAGCCGCAATCGCCGCAATAAAATCGGATTGAAACCTTGCCCGGATTATATCGACGACCGTGACCGCGTCCAATTTCCGGGCAAGAAGTGCAACTCTTTTTCCGAAAATCCCCAAGACCAAAAAAATTGCCGTGACTTGAACGACAGCCATATAAATCCAGCCGAAACCGACGGAGTAAGCCATTCCCGGCCCGCCGACAAAAGAACTTACCGAACTGTAAGTAGCGACGGTGGTCATTGCCAAAACAAAGCCGCCGAGTTGACGATTTCCGATAAAATAATTTCCGACAAAATTTTTTTCCGCTTGCCGATTGCGGACAAAAACGCTTATCCCGACCATAAAGATCATAAAGACGATAAGCGGGAGAAGTGCAAAAATATTTCCGTTCTCATTCATCGCCGTCCCCTCCCAAATCCATATTCTTGAAAAGTATGCGGCTCAAAACAAAACTCAAAAAAATTGCGAAAATCCACACGCCGACCGTCCCGAAAACCGCCCAAAAAGGCAGTCCGAAAATTTTTGCGTCCGATGACGAAGTGCCGAACCCCGCAAAAAGCCAAAAAACAATAAGTACGGCAAGTGAGAGGAAAGTATAAATTGCCTCGCGTCTTACCGTACAAAATTTTTCCGCGTCGCTCATCTTTTGCGACGCATTTTTTAATTTTGCCATTTGAATACCTCCCGGTCTTGTCCGAATCTTCTCCGGTACAAGCTCTTTGGCGGGAACACGGGGAAAAATTTTTTTCTCCCGGCTCCCAAAAAAACAAACTTCTTTTCGGTACGATTGCAAAAAAATTTTTTCGCATATCGTCCGGCGGTATGATAACATAACTTTGCGTTAAATCAAATTAAAATTTGAATAAAAATTTTGTCCGGCGAAAAAAATTTGCGGCATTGATTTTTTTCCCGGAAGTTGTCGCCCGGTGCGGCAACTTTTTTTGATTTGTTTTTTTCGCAGGAATACCGGAATAATTCGCAGAAATAGAAGGACGATTATTTTTGAGAGGGTGAAAGTTTTTCCGTGAAAAAATTTATGATTATAGACGGCAGCAGTATTTTTTACCGAGCCTTTTACGCCATGCCCGGACTTACCGCTCCGACCGGAGAATATACCGGTGCGGTCGTCGGCTTTGCAAATGTCGTGTTGAAACTTCTCCGGGATTTTTCTCCGGACTTTGCGGCGGTTGCCGCAGATACCGCGAAAAAAACTTTTCGGACGGAGATGTTTGCCGAATACAAAGGCACCCGCGATAAAATGCCGGACGAACTTGCCGCTCAACTCGTCCTGCTGAAAGAGTTTGTCGAAGTCGTCGGAATAAAAAAAATCGGCGTTGAAGGTTTTGAGGCGGACGATATTATCGGCACTTTGGCGAATCAAGCCGGAAAAGATTTTGAAGTCGATATAGTTACCGGCGACCGCGACGCTTTGCAACTTTTAAATCCTTCCGTCCGCGTTCTGCTCACAAAAAACACGAAGGTTGAAATTTACGACGAAAAAAAATTTGTCGAAGAGTACGAATTTGAACCGCCGCTCCTGGTCGATTACAAAGGGCTTGCCGGCGACAATTCCGACAACATTCCCGGCGTTAAGGGTATCGGTCAAAAGACCGCGATGAATCTTTTGAAAGAGTTCGGTTCTCTTGAAAATGTTTTGGAAAATGCCGATGCCGTCAAGTCAAAAAAAATTCGCGAGGCTTTGCAAAATTCCGGCGAAATTGCGAAACTTTCAAAGACTTTGGCGAAAATAAATTGCACCGTTCCCGGCGTTGTTTTTGACGCTCCGGAATTTGAGATTAAACCGGATTTGAAACGGGCGGACGAATTTTGCAATCGTTACGCCTTGAATGTCGCGAAGAAAAAAATTCACGAACTTTTTGACGGCGGCGAAAATCTTTTTGCCTCATTCGCTCCGGAAACTCAGCCGGCAAAAATTTTGTCCGTGCAGTCCGAAATACTTCCGCCGGATTTCGACAAAATTTCAAAAGCCGAAAAAATTTATCTTACCGAAAATTTTGCGACGACGGACGGCAAAGAAATTTTTTCGCTTGCCGAAAGTGACGCAAAAAATATTTTTGAAAACTTCGCCGGAAAAATTTTCGTGCATAATCTGAAAAAAATTTTGCACCGCCGCGAAATTTCCGGGCTTGAAAGGTTTTTTGACGTTGAAATTGCGGCTTATCTCCTTTACCCGGAGCGGGAAAATTATTTGCCGGCGGAACTTTTGCCGCTTGAATTTGACGGCTTGAAACTTTCGGAAAATCCGGCGGCCGAAGTCGAGGCTCTGGAAAAAATCGGCAATCTTTACGAAAAAAAATTGGAAGAGGCGGGACTTGCAAAACTTTACCGGGAAATCGAATTGCCTTTGACGAAAGTT